>JBCBFV010000387.1:0-500 GCA_038527425.1 Pseudomonadota bacterium | reverse complement strand
ACCGTGTCATCGCGCGAAACCTCTTCGAGGTCCTTGTCGACGCGGAACTCTGTTCCGGCCGAGCAGGTGATGAACGTGCCGCCTTCGCCCATGAGCTCCCACTCATAGAGCGTCTTGCCGGCCATGCGATTGGCAATCCTCAGGCTTTCCAGCGCAGAAGCAAAGCAGAGCAGAGTGAATTCGGGGAGCAGCACAAACACGAACTTCCGCGGCTTCGCGCCGTCCGTCTCTACGTCTATCCGGGGAGGCTGAGTCAGCATGTCGCGTTCTTGGCATTATGTCGTAAAATACCCTTGGACGCCGTAAGTAGGCGCGTCAAGCTGTGTTTCCGTCGGTGGGCGCAGGCGCTTCGAATTAGCCTGTTTCCACCGCGAGAACGGCACTGTATACCAACGTCTGCTAACGCTAACTGGGGGTAGACATCCCCCCGCGATCACAGGAACCAAAGTAATGACCGAGTGGCAAAAATCTGACTGGCGCACCAAGCCCCGGGCCTCGCC
>JBCBFV010000386.1:0-505 GCA_038527425.1 Pseudomonadota bacterium | reverse complement strand
CCGGCCTTCGTCGCGCCATAGGCGGCGGAGAATTTCTGCCCCGGCATCGGATCATCAAAGAAAAGCGCGGTGCCCTCTGTGCCGAGGAGCGGCGCGACATAGGTGATCAGCCGCTGCGTGGCGTCCTGATTCACCTCCACTGACAACTTCCAATCCTTGGCATTGATCATCGGGGCAGGCGCCAGCGGCGCGGCGTGGATTGCGGTATGGGCCCAGAGGTCCACCTTGCCCCAGCGATCATGGATCGACCGGCATAGCACCTGCATGGCCTTGTCTTCGCGGATGTCCATGGGCGCGAGCGTCGCCTCGCCACCTGCCGCTTTGATGCGGTCATCTAGTTCTTCCAGAGCGCCAATCGTGCGCGCTACGGCGACGACATGATGGGTGGGGGCGAGCGCTTCGGCCAGCGCGGCGCCGAGGCCGCGGGAAGCACCGGTAATGAGGGCGAGGGGGCGTTGTGTCATGGCGCGCGAAGTGCCGCGTTGTGCGCGGCGCGTCAAGGGAG
>JBCBFV010000385.1:0-508 GCA_038527425.1 Pseudomonadota bacterium | reverse complement strand
GTTGCCCACGATCATATCGGAGGCCGCCGCGGCCCGGCTCAACGTCTCGCTTGCGTCTTCCGGCGAGACCCAAGAATAGGGGCGGTAGTCCACGTCAAAAATGATCGGCAACCCAGCCGCTTTTGCCAAATAAAGTGCCCGAAAGGTGGCGGACCGCGACGGCTCTGCAGCAAAAACCGTGCCCGCCGTGATCAAAGCGCCAAAGCGGGAATAGTCCACATTTTCAACGTCTTGGAGATCCATTTGAAAGTCAGCCGCATTGTTGCGGTAGATGACATTGCGATGCCCTTCAACAACGCTCTCATAGACCGCCAAGGAGTTGCGACACTCACCTGCGACGGGACGCACATGGGTTGCATCGACACCGTAGTGCTTCAATCGGTTGAGACAGTAACTGCCGATGGAATCGTCAGAAACGCAGGTCAAAAGAGAGGCTTCGCCGCCAAACTTGCAGATGCCCGCCGCGATATTGGCCGAGGAGCCGCCAAGGTCGTCGCTCGCATGCGTC
>JBCBFV010000384.1:0-508 GCA_038527425.1 Pseudomonadota bacterium | reverse complement strand
GATCTTGAAGCGCGCGGCGTTGCGGAACCGCGTAAGTCAAACACGACAAGCGTCACGAGCAGTAGCAAAGACTGCGCTACTTCCGGAGTTTCGGCCCCAGATCGGCCCCAAGAGAAGTCAATCGTGGGATGTTTTAGTGGCTTAAGTGCGCTTCAAGTCACTAAAAGTCACTCTAACTTTCACATGCCTAAGGTGATATATTCGCGTAAGTCGTTGTTTTATTAGAAGAATTTTTGTGGAGGCGAATACCGGAATCGAACCGGTGTACACGGATTTGCAATCCATTCTCCTTTCCCATGAAAACAAACGCTTAGCCCAAAAATGGTATCAGGACATATGTCGAACGAGGGATGAACCTGATACCCCAGTTTTCGCCGGGCCAAGATCATGAGCGGCATGGCGTTGATCTGGGCGGCGAATGTCAAAGGCTTGAAGCCCGCCGCCAAGATCGTGTTGATCCAACTGGCGGACTTCCACAACAAGGAAACCGGCCAGTGCAATCCAAGCG
>JBCBFV010000383.1:0-510 GCA_038527425.1 Pseudomonadota bacterium | reverse complement strand
CGCGGACCCCCGGCCCGCCGTTTTCGAAAACGCCCCGCTCCTCCCCTCGAAGCGTGTGCGCCTGCCCGCGACCTCGCGGATAGACGCGTCAGTTTTATGACATGTATGCCGGAAAGTGCATAGATGCCTCGTGGCGAGCGGGCTTAGTAGACGCCGCCCTTATCGACCTTCTTGGAAAACTCGGTCTCCCCACCGGCTGCCAAGATTTTCGCTTGCTCCACCCAAGTGTCGCGGGTCACGCGGCCTTTGAAACCTTCGAGGTTTGCGTTGACCCAAGCCACCTCATCCGCAGACCAGTTTGCAATCTGATCGAAGTGATAGAAACCCAAGCTGTTACAAAGCTTTTCGAGCTTTGGCCCGATACCTTTGATCTCTTTGAGATTGTCGGCCTTGCCATCGCGCGGTCCATCGAGCGCTTCCGGGCGCGTGCCTTCGTTTTCGCCTTCAACCACACCGTCTTTGTCGTAGTCTTCGCCCGACGCAGCAGGAGCAGCCTCAGCCTTCTTAGGC
>JBCBFV010000382.1:0-512 GCA_038527425.1 Pseudomonadota bacterium | reverse complement strand
AAATCGCCAGCTTGCCCCGCTTGATAAAGGCTCAACAAATCGCCACCGGCGCAAAATGCGCGGTCGCCTTCTGCGTCAATCAATACGTATTCGATAGACGGATCAAACGCCCAGTCATCGAGTGCTTTCTCGATCAAAAGCGCCATACCATGGGTCAAGGCATTCATCGCATTGGGGCGAGTGAGCGTGATATGCCCAACGGTTCCGTTCTGTCGGATGCGAACCGCGCTCATCCTTTTGCCTCGGCAAGAACGCTGCGTGCCGTCAACATGCGCATGATCTCGTTTGTGCCTTCAAGGATCTGATGCACACGAATGTCGCGCAGGATCTTCTCGATCCCGTAATCTTCTAGATAGCCATAACCGCCATGAAGTTGCAGCGCGTCATTGGCCACATCGAACGCCGTGTCGGTGACAAAAGCTTTGGCCATGGCACAATACTTGGTTGCGTCATGCGCGCCTTGATCAAGCTTCCAAGCCGCCTTGTGCAAAAAAGTGCGCGCCGCATCGAGC
>JBCBFV010000381.1:0-513 GCA_038527425.1 Pseudomonadota bacterium | reverse complement strand
CTCATAGATCGGGTTGAGCGTTTCGTGAATCGCGTCAGTGGGTTTCAGCTGCGCCAGTTGGTCCGCCGTGGTCAGCGTAGACAGGCGCGGGCCTTCGCCGGTGACGAACCAGAGGTCTGCTCCAAGCGCTTGGGGAATCAACAAAATATCAGCGAACAGGATCGCGGCATCGAACCCGTAGCGGCGGATCGGCTGAAGCGTGACCTCGGCCGCAAGATCGGGGGTGTAGCACAGCGACAGAAAGTCCCCGGCTTGGGCGCGGGTGGCCTTGTATTCGGGCAAATAGCGGCCTGCTTGGCGCATCAGCCACACCGGGGGCACGTCAAGTGTTTCACCAGCAAGCGCGCGCAGGATTGTTTTCGTCTCGGCCATCGTGCCCCCCTCTTTTTCCTCTTGGTCCCAACTGACCGACTGGATGTCAATGGCAGGTGTTGTCAGTCTGTCATCTTAGATTTACAGATTACGCAATGACACATGATTTACCGACCCCCGCCCAACCCCTGAAGATTGGTA
>JBCBFV010000380.1:0-517 GCA_038527425.1 Pseudomonadota bacterium | reverse complement strand
CCGTATTCCATGCGCACAACCTCGAGCTTTGGCCCATACTCCTTGCGCGCCTGCGCTTCGGTGAGGCCAACTTGGGCAAGCTCAGGGTCCGTATAAGTGGCCCAAGGGATGTGGTGGGTGGAGGCTTTGGCAGGCAGGCCAAAGAGGATCGAGCGGACGACAACACCTGCGTGATAGCCAGCCACATGGGTAAACTGGAGCCCAGCCGCCGCGTCTCCCACCGCGTAGACCTTTTTGTTGGTCACCGAGCGCAGATCAGCGCCCACTTCAACGCCGCGGCGGTCGAACTTCACGCCAGCTTTATCGAGATTGAGCTTGTCCACGTTTACCTTGCGGCCCACGGCCATCAGCAAGTGAGTGCCCGTGATATCACCTTTAGGCGTGTGCACTGTGATGGCGCCGTCTTGGCCGGAGACTTTTTCGGCCTGAGCCACTTCAAGGATCTCGATGCCTTCGGCGCGCAGATTGTCGAGCACAAAGGCCGCCATCTCTGGATCATCTTTGCCCAGCGCTTTGG
>JBCBFV010000379.1:0-518 GCA_038527425.1 Pseudomonadota bacterium | reverse complement strand
CTCCCACAACCGGTCCGGCGTCCGATGGGCAGACACGATGCGCGCCTCGTGGGAGACGCCGAGCTCTTCGAGGATTTCGGCCGCCTTTTGCATGGTGGGCCAGTCAGACTGGCTGCCCATGATAATCCCCACATCCGCCATCGCGTTCCCCCTGATTGAGCCGCGCTTATAGCTGCGCTGTGGGGTGTGGCAAGATCAGGCGATGATGTCTGGGGTGATCTGATCCTCGAGGCGGGCGATCTTGTCCTTCAGGGCGAGTTTCTGGCGCTTCAGCCGCTGGAGCGTGAACATATCGCGCCCGGCCTCCTGCAACTCGCGGATCTCGATGTCGAGCGAACGATGCTGGGCCGTGAGCACGGCGTGCTCGGCCTGCAAAACAGCTTCTCGATCCATCCTGGCAGAGTTCATCTGTCCCTCAAGTTCTTAACGGACGCCCTATCATAGCAGGTTTTTGGCCGTTTGTGCAAAGGTTGGGGGTCTTGTGATCCGGGCAATTCTGCCCATATTTTCAATAACGG
>JBCBFV010000378.1:0-523 GCA_038527425.1 Pseudomonadota bacterium | reverse complement strand
CCACGCACTCCGACGCTTGGACGTATCTATGCCACGCAGAGCCGCAGGCGACAATCAAACCTGCGCAACAAGCGACGTATCGCCCGATGCGCAGCAGGAGCGCTCAACTACCCAGTCAGAACCCGCGCAGTGCGCAGCCCCGCATCGCGCCTGACCCGCCCCCGTTTTGCCGAAGGCAAACCGTTGGTTTGGCGGTGGACGTGATACGCCCACCCTCGTGCCGGCCGTGATGCTCAACTCGTATGCGCGGATTCCAACCTAAGCCCCGCCCGGTGGAGACCACCGGGCAGCCCCCGACCCTCCCCCCGGGAGGGGGCTACCGCCCCCACCCAGGCTCGGGGGCTGCCCTATCTCACCGCGGTGCGCCAGCACCGCATCACGCCCGACCCGCCCCCCAGGGCGGGCGTGATACGCCCACCCTCGGGCCGGGCGCGATGCTGCGTTCCTTGGGCGTCAAGCGTCACGGATTTCAGGCAGGGTCAATCGATACGGTGGATCAATTCGCTCTTCAGGCTCGCACCAG
>JBCBFV010000377.1:0-523 GCA_038527425.1 Pseudomonadota bacterium | reverse complement strand
CGTTCCTCTGGCCCCACACAAAGCCCAGCGGCCCGGCGCGCGCGCGGGGGCAGGGCGCCTATAGGCTCCCCCCGAAGTGTCACAGCACCCGGCATCGTCCGCGCCTCGCCGGAGAGGGCGGCTAAAAGTTCGTCCTGACCATTCCCGGCGACGCCGCCAATGCCCAGGATCTCGCCTTCCGCGACCCGGAGGGAGATGTCCTTGAGTGATGTGCCAAAGGAAGACGCGGCCTGCGTATGGAGCCCGTCCACCACAAGCATCGGCGCCCCAACCTTCGCGTTCTGACGCGTGGCGGTGGCGAAGGATTTGCCGACCATCATCTCTGCCAGCGAGCGCGCACTTTCCTCGCGCGGATCACAGGTCTCGACGACCTTACCGCCCCGCAGGATCGTGGCGCGTTCACATAGGGCTCTGATCTCTTCGAGCTTGTGCGAGATATAAAGGATCGCCGTTCCCTCCGCGCTCAATTTCCTGAGCGTTGTGAAGAGGATATCAACTTCCTGAGGTGTCAGAACCGAGGTCG
>JBCBFV010000376.1:0-524 GCA_038527425.1 Pseudomonadota bacterium | reverse complement strand
GTGGCAGAGCGCCCGGCGCTGCGTTTGATCGTCTTCACGGAGAGGTGGTAGCTGGCCATGCGCCCTCCCCTCGCCCGTGATGCAAACGCCCGCACGCGGCGGACCTGATCCGTGCCGATACCCCGATATTGGCCACCGGATCAGTCGTCTTTTCTCCGTCAGATCGCGCCCCAAACCGGCGCGATCCGAGGGGAAAAGACAGCCCGCCCGAAGCGAGCCTCTGGCTCACTGAGGCGCGGGCTTGCCAGTGAACTGTCCCCATATCCCCGGCCTCATGGGGGGCGGGATATGGGGACAGTTCACTGGCGGTTTGCCGTAGACAAACCCGGTATCGCGAAGGGGCATCAGCACCACCGCGCGATACCTCCCGCAAGGGAGACGCCAGCGGTAGACCGGCCCCCACCGTGGGGCATCGGGCGAGACACTGGCGCGACATTGCGGGACGCGATCCAACTGCCAAAGTTGGCCCTGGAGAGTTTGAGAGGCCGGGAGGGCCTTTCATTCCGGCGCGTCTCGCGTCGGAC
>JBCBFV010000375.1:0-524 GCA_038527425.1 Pseudomonadota bacterium | reverse complement strand
AAGATGGCCCAGCGTGATCGGGTCGAAGGTCCCCGGGTACAATCCGATGCGCATGGCGAGCTCCCTCTCAGTGGCTTGCGCGATACTCACAGCAAAAACCCATGCCCCGTCAACAGGCTGCGGTGTTAGGGCGCGGCGTTGCTTGACGCCCCTGCCCCCGCGCGCAACAACAAGCGCAAGAAACAGGGAGGCACCGCCATGAACGAACTTACTCACTATCTGAATGGTGCCCACGTGGCCGGAACGTCTGGGCGCCATGCGGACGTGATGAATCCCGCCACGGGCGAGGTGCAGGCGCGGGTCCCCCTTGCCAGCACCGAAGAGCTGAACCGCGCAGTGGAAATCGCCGCCGCAGCTCAGCCCGCCTGGGCCGCCACCAATCCCCAGCGCCGCGCGCGGGTGATGATGAAGTTCGTGGCCCTCCTCCAGCGCGCCGATGCAGAACTCCACAACTTCGAGGCCCCGCTGGACGTCGCCCTTGGCATCGGGCAGCGGGGCCTCGGCAAGCTTGTCCATGTCGCGCT
>JBCBFV010000374.1:0-525 GCA_038527425.1 Pseudomonadota bacterium | reverse complement strand
TTTGGCGATCCATCCCACGAGCATGGTGAACATCAGGAAGATCAGCACGCCAATGCCGCGGATGGAGCGCGGGGTGAAAGACGGATCAAGATCGCCCTCGATCCCCAGCAGGTCGCGCACCCAGGGCCCCAGCAGGCGGCGCAACAACTGGTCCGGGGTGTAGCCGTCGGGAATGAGAGGCAGGACAAAGCCGTCGATCCAGCCCACCACGCTCCAGATCAGCCAGATCGTCAGGCCAATGGGCGCAATGACGACCAGCCCGGTCAGGAAGTTGGAGCGCAGCCCGGCGAGAAAGCTCGTGCGCCGCTTCGGCGTTGGGTCGTCAAAGGGAGAGGTCATCGTGCGGGCGGGTCTCGTCTACGTTAACGGCTATTTAGAGGGTCGTGGCGCCCTTCACAACATGCTGCCCCGCAGCGCGACCAATTCTCCGGCAATTCGTGCTGCAAGGCACGCATCTTCGAGCTCACCGAGGGCGCCTCTCTGACCGCCAACATCGCATTGGTGCTCAATAATGCGCGCCTTGCA
>JBCBFV010000373.1:0-528 GCA_038527425.1 Pseudomonadota bacterium | reverse complement strand
TTTGGACCTCGATGTGCTTGGGGTCCAAATCATCGCGGACAAGCATGGTGGGTGCACTAAAAGTCCCCAAAAAGTAATCATCAAGGAAACGTGTTCGACGTTTTCGAACGAGACTGTTCGGTCCAAAGACGCCACCAAAAAATCCTAGAGGAAGCCCCCAGCAATCTCGACCGTTCAAAATCCGAGGAGATCCGTGAAAAGGCCAGGATTGCAGCGCAAGCCGTCGGGTACTCAAACGCCGGGACCGTCGAGTTCCTCATGGACAAGACGTCCGGGGACTTCTACTTCATGGAAATGAACACGCGTCTGCAGGTCGAACATCCGGTGAGCGAAATGGTCAGCGGGCTCGATTTGGTGGAACTGCAGTTGCGGGTTGCAAAGGGCGAAAACATAGCAGGTTTCATGGCAGGGGTGACCAAACCCAAGGGACATGCCATCGAAGCGCGGATATGTGCCGAGGATTGGTACAATGGGTTTCTCCCCCAGTTTGGGTCAATCGATCGATTCTCCATTGGAGGGAGGAGAGTC
>JBCBFV010000372.1:0-530 GCA_038527425.1 Pseudomonadota bacterium | reverse complement strand
AGTTCGCACGTGGCTTCGCCCTGCAGGCAACGAACCCCAAGGCGATCGTCTTCTGGATCGCCATCCACGCGGTTTCGGGAGTGGCCACTGCGCCATGGGCGATCCTCGTCGCCTTCTTCATCGGCGCCTACCTGATTTCGTTTTTCTGCCATGGCGCATGGGCGATGGTCTTCTCCTCCAAGGTTTTCCAGGCCGCCTATGCCCGAGCACGGCGCGGCGTCGAAGCCGCGCTCGGCACCTTCCTCGCCTTCATGGCCTTCCGCCTCGCTACGGAGCGATAGATGGACTACGCAACCCTTCTCCAAGTTCTCGATTCCACGATTCGGCTTGCCACGCCGCTGCTCTTGGCTTGCCTGGCAGGGCTCTATTCGGAGCGGGCAGGGATCTTTGACATCGGGCTCGAGGGCAAGATGCTCGCCGCCGCGTTTCTCAGCGCCGCAGTCGCGTTCGTTACCGGATCTGTTTGGCTCGGACTCCTCGCGGGGATCGGGGCGTCCATGGCGCTCAGCATCATTCACGGGCTGGCGTCG
>JBCBFV010000371.1:0-531 GCA_038527425.1 Pseudomonadota bacterium | reverse complement strand
ACCCCAAACTCATGCAAGCCAGCCGCAAAAAACGCATCGCCGCAGGCGCGGGTCAGGATGTGAGCGACCTCAACAAACTGCTCAAGATGCACCGGCAGATGTCAGACATGATGAAGAAAATGGGCAAGATGGGCAAAGGCGGAATGCTCAAACAGGCCATGAAGGGCATGATGGGCAAAGGCGGCCCCAGCCCCGAAGAAATGGCCGCCGGCATGGACCCCAAAGCGCTTGAACAAGCGGCCAAAGCGCTTGGTGGCAAGATGCCTGGCGGCGGCCTGCCCGGATTAGGCGGCGGCGGCCTGCCCCCCGGCCTTTCTGGTTTTGGGAAGAAGAAGTAAATGGCTTCATCTTTCCAAAAATACTCCCGCCGGAGGCACCGGTGATGCAGGTCACCGTAACGATCCCTGAACTGGAAACAGAGCGTCTGATCCTGCGCGCCTATGACGATGCGCGCGATCTGGACCGGTTTTCCGCTTTCATGGAAACAGACGCCAGCCGGTTTTTCATGGGCCCCATGGATCGTTACGGCAC
>JBCBFV010000370.1:0-548 GCA_038527425.1 Pseudomonadota bacterium | reverse complement strand
GATCATCTCCGCCACAAGAAATGCAGGCTATGACCTCGCCCCTTTCGCGCCCCAAATCGATGCCTTCGCGGCGCGTTGATCACTCCGCGGCCAGCGCCAGCGACACAGGCAACGTCACACGGAACGCCGCGCCGCCCTGCCCTGGCAGATAGGCGATCGAGCCTTTGAGGTTCGCCATCACCTCCCGACAGATCGCAAGGCCAAGGCCCGTGCCGCCGGCCCGCTGCTGATCCGTGAGGCGCGCAAACTTCTCGAAAATCACCTCACGTTCTGGCGCGGCTATGCCCGAGCCATTGTCGATGAAGTCGATCGTGGCCACGCCGCCGCTTTCGCGAATGCGGATCGACAAACACGGGGCTTCGGCGTCGCAATACTTCTCGGCATTGCGGATGAGGTTGATGAAGACCTGGCTCAAGCGCCCCACGTCGGTCTCCACGACGAGCGAACCGCCGTGACGTGGCTTATCGATGGCTAGCCGATTTCCAACTGTAGCAGAAGCCATCGCCCGGTCGATCACAGCACCCAGCGTCGCGCGTTGCACCTCAAGC
>JBCBFV010000369.1:0-551 GCA_038527425.1 Pseudomonadota bacterium | reverse complement strand
CGATGGCCTCGCGGGCGGCCCGCTCGGCGCGGCCCTCGCCCGTTGCCACGGCCGAGCCCATGAGCGCCGTGCCGCCGTTGCTCATCGTCGTCTTCACGTCGGCGAAGTCGAGGTTGATGAGACCGTGCACGGTGATGAGGTCCGAGATGCCGCGCGTGGCGTTGTAGAGCACGTCGTCGGCCATCCGGAACGCATCGATGAGCGACGTGTCGGGGTCGGCCACGTCGAGGAGCCGCTCGTTCGGGATGATGATGAGCGTGTCGACGTGCTCGCGGAGCAGTTCGAGGCCGATGTGCGCGGTGCGCATACGGCGCTTGCCCTCACAATCAAAGGGCAGCGTGACCACGCCGACGGTGAGGATGCCCATTTCCTTCGCGATCTTCGCCACGATGGGGGCTGCGCCGGTGCCCGTGCCGCCGCCCATACCGGCGGTCACGAAGACCATGTCGCAGCCTTCGAGCGCGGCTTCGATCTCGGTCTGGTTCTCTTTGGCCGCCGCCGCGCCGACCTCCGCGCGCGCACCGGCGCCGAGGCCCTTGGTGCTGTCGCGG
>JBCBFV010000368.1:0-553 GCA_038527425.1 Pseudomonadota bacterium | reverse complement strand
TCCACCCGCTACCTCGACCTGCCCAAGCTCGCCGCCCCCATCGGCGCCCCCGAAGGCGTGGTGCGTGTGGCCGAGGCTGATCCGAAAGGCTTCTTGCAGGACATCACCCACGGTCCCACGCATCACGCCATCGCTGACGAACCCATCGCCTATGGCGGCACCAACCGGGGCAAGTCGCCCTACGGCTTTCTGTCAGCCAGCCTCGGGGCATGCACGTCCATGACGATCCGCATGTATGCCCGGCGCAAGGGATGGCCGCTGACCCACGTCTATGTCGACGTGACCCATGACAAGGTCCACGGGCAGGACGCGGAACCCGGTGCCGTGCAGAAGATCGACCAGTTTACCCGTCACATCCATCTGGAGGGGCCGCTTGATGACGAGCAACGTCAAAAGCTGCTCGTCATCGCAGACAAATGCCCGGTTCACCGGACGCTTGAAGGTTCAAGCGTGGTCAAGACCAAGCTGATGACCTGACGCGCACCCTACGCGTCGTTCCAGACCCAGAAATCGAGCACGCCGTGGATGTCGCCCCCGCTCGCATTGCCGATAT
>JBCBFV010000367.1:0-553 GCA_038527425.1 Pseudomonadota bacterium | reverse complement strand
CAATCTCGCGGCCTGTGGGGTAGGCGTAGGGTGGGGTTGCCACAAGGATCGCGTCCGCGCCGTGGGATTTGGCTTGGCGCGCGTACTCGACGCTGTCTTCGGTGCGCATGGCGCCGGTGCCCACGATCATCGGCACGCGGCCTGCGATCATCTCCTTGACGCGGCCCATAAGCCAGACGCGCTCTTTCATGGTTTGCGCGTAATACTCGCCCGTGGTGCCCGCCACGATGATGCCTGCGACGCCGGCCTCCACGAGCATATCGACGGTTTGCGCGAGAGCCTCCTGGTTGCAGGTGAAATCGTCAAAATAGGGCGTGACGATGGGGGTATAGATGCCTTCAAACTGCATCGCGGTGGTCCTTTAGTGAGATGACATCAAAGGGCAGCGGATCAGGGCGCACGAAACGCTCCATGCGATCCCGGCTGAGGTCCCAATGCTGGAGGGTGATATCGACGGCGAGGCTCGGCTCTTGGGCTTCGATGGCGGCGATGAGCTCGTCGTGCTGGTCACAGGCGCGTTTAACAAGCACCGTTTCGCTGGGCGAGGCGGGCC
>JBCBFV010000366.1:0-566 GCA_038527425.1 Pseudomonadota bacterium | reverse complement strand
GTTTTGGAGGATATGATGAAAAAGCTTCCCCTTCTCGCAGGACTTCTTTGCGGCACCGCGGCCTTTGCGGAGACGCCCGTCCTGACCGTCTACACCTATGACAGCTTTGTCTCGGACTGGGGCCCCGGCCCGGCGGTAGAGGCCGCCTTCGAGGCGACCTGTAATTGCGACCTTCAGCTTGTCGGCGCGGGCGACGGGGCCGCGCTCCTCGGGCGATTAAAGCTGGAAGGCGCGCGTTCCGAGGCCGACGTGGTCCTTGGGCTCGACACCAACCTGACCGCGGCGGCGGCGGACAGCGGGCTTTTCGCGCAACACGCTGTCGACGCGGATTTCGATCTGCCCATCGAATGGAATGACGACACGTTCGTGCCGTTCGATTGGGGCTATTTCGCCTTCGTCGGGAATGACGGCGCTGACGCACCGACGAGCTTTGCCGAGCTTGCCGCGTCGGATGCAAAGATCGTCATTCAGGACCCGCGTTCTTCGACGCCCGGGCTTGGGCTGCTGCTCTGGGTCAAATCCGTTTACGGAGACGACGCGCCCGCGATGTGGGAGGCGCTTTCCGA
>JBCBFV010000365.1:0-568 GCA_038527425.1 Pseudomonadota bacterium | reverse complement strand
TAGAAATACCTCATGACACCACCCTCCTTCGCATTTGCGCAACCCTGCGGGATTTCCGCCTTTCGATCAAGCGCTTCATCGGTGATGGCGCTCAAATCTCGCGTCCAGCGCGCCACATTTTCTTTCCAAGAAAATGCCACCAGCGTTGGCGAAAAGTTTTTAAAACTTTTTCTGCGCCACATGTAGGGGAGTAAGGTGAGAGGCTGGACAACGACCCAAGCGGGGCTCGTTACGGCTGCTTCCTTCCGGACCTGACCGGGTTGGCGAGGTGCCTGCCCGCGCCAACCTCTCACGCCATGAAATAAGCGTCAGGCGGCGGATTCGCAAGACCTGTGATCAAGCCGGGCCATCACTTTGGTGAACCCTTCATCGGTTTGACCACTCAGGCACAGGCCCAGATTGGCAATATCGCGTTCATATCGGGCAAGGCCCGGCCCGGTTTCAAACACCCCGCGCGCTTGCGGAACAGGCAGGAAACACCAGGCCGGATCGTCAGTCACGCGGTCCACTCCCCCGGCCGCCAGGTAATCAGCCACGCCCTGCAAACCGACCCTTGCGCGTTGCAGGG
>JBCBFV010000364.1:0-568 GCA_038527425.1 Pseudomonadota bacterium | reverse complement strand
GTTCGAAACCGGTGCCGGTGGGTCGGCCCCGAAACACGTCCAGCAGTTGATCGAAGAGAACCACCTGCGCTGGGACAGCCTTGGTGAATTCTGCGCGCTCGGCGAAAGCTTTGACTTCCTCGCCAACGCGACGGGCAACGCCAAAGCCGCCGAGCTGGCCAAAGGCATCGAGGCCGCGACGCAAGGCATCCTCGACCACGAACGCTCGCCCGGGCGCAAGGTCGGCCAACCCGACAACCGCGACAGCCACTACTGGTTCGCCCGCTACTGGGCCGAGGCCATGGCCGCAAGCGGCGGATCGCTGGCTGACACGTTCGCGCCGGTGGCAGCAGCCCTCGCCGAAAACGAAGACAAAATTGTCGCTGAACTGGCAGCCGTGCGCGGCAAACCCGCCGATATTGGCGGCTACTACAAGGCCGACCCGGCGAAACTGGCCGCCGTGATGCGCCCATCCGCGACGCTCAACGGCATTATCGGCTAACCTGTCTCCACACGCGCCCCGGGCCTGTGCCCTGGGGCCTCCTCCACAAAGGCCCGCAGCCATGACCAAGATCAAAGTCGAAAATCC
>JBCBFV010000363.1:0-575 GCA_038527425.1 Pseudomonadota bacterium | reverse complement strand
GTCCCGGGCTGCATAGCTAGCCACCGCCGCGCCCGCGAGGGTCACGAGATAGGTGGCACCGCCAAGTTCTTGCAGCCCGGGGTCCTGCTCGAGGAAGGCTTTCAGCGTGACCGGCGAAGCAAGCGCGTTTTTGCTGATGCGGCTTTGCGCCGTCTCGAAAATGCGTGCGTGCACGGGGTCATAAAAGTGCTGCGGCCCGATGATGGAGCTGACCCGATCAAAGATATCGTTGTTGGTGAGGATCGCTCCCAAAAGCTGCTGCTCGGCCTCAATGGAGTGGGGGAGCGTGTCGGCGATTTCGCCTTGTGCCATCCCGGAAGAAATCGATGCGATTTCATTCATACCTGTTCCACCCCTGTTTTCGTCTGTCCCTCTCGGAAAGGTGGCGAATGTTGCTGCCTCGCTTGCCTCGTCCGATGTAAACAGTTTTTAAAAGACGCAGCCTGGCGCGCGCAACTTGTATAGTTTGTGGATAACTCTGAATAACTCTGTTATGCCACTTAGCCTACCATATATGGCGGCTGTCGCCTAGAGATATCCTATATGTGGCGTCATAAAGATTTAAAAAATCTGTT
>JBCBFV010000362.1:0-575 GCA_038527425.1 Pseudomonadota bacterium | reverse complement strand
TCAGACCATAGACACAGCAGGCCGACCCGCTCAGCACGGTGGCCACACGGCGCATCCGCAGACCGACGCGCAACGACCCGAATGCGGGGCACATGGACTGCGGCTTGTCATGGTCTGACCTTCGTGTCGCATTTCTACGGTGCGCGCCGCAGCGTCGGCTATGTTCCGTTCAATTCCGAAACGCTGGTCACGGGCAAGCTCTTTGAGGATATCAAAGAGGCGGTGGAAAACCTTGCCGACCCTGAAAATTATGATGCCGTTGTGGTGACCAATCTGTGCGTACCCACGGCGTCGGGTGTGCCGCTACGGCTTTTACCCAACCAGATTAATGGGGTACGGATCATCGGGATTGACGTGCCGGGCTTTGGCATTCCAACCCATGCGGAGGCGAAAGACGTCCTCGCTGGGGCCATGCTTGCCTATGCCCGCCAGGAGGCCGAAGAAGGTCCTGTGCAGCGCGCCGCCAATGACCATACGCAAAAGCCAAAGGTAACGCTGCTGGGCGAAATGTTTTCCGCTGACCCCATGATTATCAATCAAATGCTGGCACCCATGGACTTGCAAGTGGGGACAAC
>JBCBFV010000361.1:0-578 GCA_038527425.1 Pseudomonadota bacterium | reverse complement strand
TCCGGCGCGGGTTCATCACCAATACGCTCAACCCCAAGACGGCGCTTTTTATCTTCGCCTTCATCCCGCAATTCACCGACCCCGCCATTGGCCCGATCTGGATGCAGATTGTGGTTCTGGGCGGGATTTTCCTGGGCGTGGGCTTTGCCTTCGCCCTCACCCTCGGCGCGCTGGCCGGGGCCTTTTCCAACGCGCTCAAGACACGCGCGCGGACCATCAACCGTCTTTCGGCGGTCATGTTTGCCGGGCTTGCGGCCCGTCTGGTCTGGGATCGTTGATATGACCTGGACCCACCTCACACCTCAAACTCTTACAGGAGTATCCAATTATGGCTGATCTACCCACCACCGCACGGGTCGTCATCATCGGCGGCGGCGTCGTCGGCGTGTCGACCCTTTATCATCTGGCGAAGGCAGGCTGGAAAGACTGCATCTTGCTGGAAAAGAACGAATTGACCGCAGGCAGCACATGGCACGCGGCGGGCAACTGCCCGAACTTCGCCGGGTCCTGGGCCGTAATGAACATGCAGCGTTATGGTGCGGCCATGTACCGGACGCTGGGCGAGGATGTGGATTACC
>JBCBFV010000360.1:0-588 GCA_038527425.1 Pseudomonadota bacterium | reverse complement strand
CGGGGTCATCCAGTGGCCCTTGCAGTTGCGTTCATAGGGTCCAAGGTTCAGGCCATGCTTGTCCTGCCGCAGGTAGTAGGAGCTGTCGACGTCGCGCAGCAGCGGCACCTTGCGCCCGTTCTCTTGCGTCCAAGCCTTCAGTTCGGGGATTTCCTCGGTCAGGAAATACTGGTGGCTCATCGTGGCCATCGGCACGGTGCGCCCACCATAGGGCTTGAACCACTCACCGACCCGTTGGGCATAGTAGCCTGCCGCGTTGACGACCTTTTCGCAGCGAATGTCGCCCTTGGGCGTGTGCACGATCCACTCGCCCTTGTCCCGGCTGACACCGGTCGCGGGGCAGAACCGTTCGATCCGGGCCCCCATCTCGCGCGCGCCTTTGGCCAGCGCCTGGGTCAGCTGGGCCGGGTCGATATCGCCATCCAGAGGATCCCAAAGCCCACCTTCCAGATCATGGATTTCCATGAACGGGTTGTACTGCTGCAGTTCTTCAGGCGTGCAGATATCCATCTGAAGCCCCTGATAGCGCCCCATGCCTGCAACCTTTTCAAATTCCAGCATGCGTTCCTTGGTGTGGGCCAGACGAAC
>JBCBFV010000359.1:0-589 GCA_038527425.1 Pseudomonadota bacterium | reverse complement strand
GACGAGACGATCATTTTCGATCGTCTGGGCCGCAAGGACATGGACGGGATTGTGACGATCCAGCTCAACCGCCTCGAGAAACGCCTCAAGGCGCGCAAGATCACTCTGGAGCTCGACGACGGCGCCCGGACCTGGCTCGCGGAGGAAGGTTATGATCCAGTGTTCGGCGCGCGGCCCCTGAAGAGGGTCATCCAACGTGCTTTGCAAGACCAGCTCGCCGAGATGATCCTGTCTGGCGACGTCAAAGACGGATCGGTGATCTCGGTCTCAGCTGGCGCGGATGGGCTCATTGTCGGAGACCGGCTGAGCACGTCGGAACGTCCACGCCCGGGTGATGCCGTCATCCACTAAGCTCGGATTACGGGTGCGAGGGGCGCTGCCCCTCGCGCTCCCCGAAGTACGTGGCACAGAGAAGGCGGGTGATGCTCGAGCCGGCTTCTTTGCGCTAAGTACTTCCCCCGGAGGGCCGCCGGAGGCACGCGATCCCTGCCACGCTTACCGACGTAAAGAAGGGAGCCCGATGCCAGTGCTTTCGAAACCGCCGTCGACTGCGAGTGTTTGGCCGGTGATGTAGCTGGCTTTTTCGGAG
>JBCBFV010000358.1:0-600 GCA_038527425.1 Pseudomonadota bacterium | reverse complement strand
ATGACGCTTTGGCAATCGCAATTGGGAGATTGGCGATGATCCGGCCCGATGACCGCAAAGCCCACGCCAAGGATCACCTCGCGCCATTCCATTAGGGCCTTGTGGGCCTCGGGCCGGATCATCGCCAATCTCCCAATTGCGATTGCCAAAGCGTCATCGCCGCCACCGCTGCCGTATCCGCCCGCAAGATGCGCGGACCGAGGCTGACCGTGTGACCGAGCGCGCGTAGCGTGGCACGCTCCGCATCAGAAAAGCCGCCTTCGGGGCCGATGACAATTGCCCATGACGTGCCAGCGCCGTCAGAGGCCCGTGGCAGATCGCCCCCCTCGGCGGCCTCATCGCAGAACATGAGCTTACGGTCCGCCGGCCAATCCGCCAACACCTGAGACAGTTTCGTCAGCGGCGCGACCTCGGGAACATAGGTGCCGCCGCACTGCTCTGCCGCCGCGACGGCGTGGGCCTGCAGCCGGTCCTGACGGATCCGCTCACCCTGCGTAAAATCGGTTTGCACCGGCAGGATGCGCGCGGCGCCCAGCTCTGCGGCCTTTTCCACGATGAAATCGGTGCGGTCTTTCTTGATCGGGGCAAAGAGCAGCCAGA
>JBCBFV010000357.1:0-603 GCA_038527425.1 Pseudomonadota bacterium | reverse complement strand
CACTCATCATCGGTGGTGCCGCCGCGCAATTCCCCGCAGGCTGGCTTGCCGACCGCTACGACCGGCGCTGGGTCCTCATCGCATTCTCACTGGCGTCCATCGCGGCCTGCGGGATCAGCGCGCTGTCGGCGGCGCCGGCCATGGCCATCGCGGCCTCGGCGCTCTTCGGCTTTCTGACCTTCCCGATCTACTCAATCTCCGCCGCCCACGCCCATGACTTCGCGAAGAGTCACGAGAGAGCAGAGCTTTCCGCCGCGCTCCTCTTCTACTTTGCCGTCGGCGCCATCGTCAGCCCCCTCGCCGTCTCGCGCCTGATCGAAACCTATGGGCCCGCCTCGTTCTTTGCCTTCATCGCCGTGGGCCACCTTGCCCTCGTGCTCTACAGCCTCGTGCGGATGCGCCGCCGCCCCACCGCCGAGGAACGCACCAGCTACATCTACGCGCCGCGCACCTCCTTCCTCGTGGGTCGCCTCTTGCGCCGCGAGCGCGACAAGGCTGGACCCGCCGCGAAGGGCGACATATCAGGCGCGGACGAACCACCGGAGTAGCCCATGGCCCGCATCCTCATCACCTCGGCGATCCCCTATATCAACGGGATCAAGC
>JBCBFV010000356.1:0-604 GCA_038527425.1 Pseudomonadota bacterium | reverse complement strand
CCTGCCCGAAGCGGACGGCCCGCTTTGCGTCGTGATCACCCGCATGACGGAACAAAAGGGCCTAGACTTGCTTCTCGAAGCGCTACCCGCTCTCACGGCCGCGGGCGGGCAACTGGCGCTTTTGGGCTCCGGCGCGCCCGAGCTGGAGGAGGCTTTCGCCGCCGCCTCCCGCGATCCCAATATCGGGGTGAAGATCGGCTATGACGAGGCGCTGTCGCATCGCATGGTCGCCGGAGGCGACGCAATCCTCGTGCCCTCGCGGTTCGAACCCTGCGGGCTGACCCAGCTCATGGGCCTGCGCTACGGTACGCTTCCGCTCGTCGCGCTGACGGGCGGGTTGGCCGATACGGTGGTTCCGGCCAATCCTGCCACGATGGCCAAAGGTGTCGCTACGGGCGTGCAATTCGCACCGGCCACGGCAGAGGCGCTGACCAGCGCGCTGACCAAGCTCTGCCGCCTCTACGCCGACGATAAGGCCTGGGCCAAGATGCAGCGCAACGCGATGGCGCATCCCGTGGGATGGGATACCTCGGCCGCCGAATACGCCGGCCTCTACCGGAGCCTCGCTGACTGACGATGAAATCCCTCCAGCTCTCTGCCGGGC
>JBCBFV010000355.1:0-612 GCA_038527425.1 Pseudomonadota bacterium | reverse complement strand
ATGAAGCGGAGGCTGCGCAGCTGGCGCTAAGAGAGGAACTCCTCGCCGAGAAACGTGATGAAGTTTTTGCAACTGAGCCGGGCTCTGAGGAGGCACAGGCTGAGGCTGTCGAGATGATTTCGGATCATCTGAGCCGCGTTCACGGGCGGTCCGGGCCAAGGCGCTTCGAGGATCTGGCGGGGAGTATTCAGGAAGATGTCGTCATCTTGCAACCGCGCCCGGAGGGCCATGTGATGGTGGCCGCGCTTTTGTGTTTTCCTGCGTCTTGGCTGCTGTCGGAAAAGATCGGTAGGCCCATGGCTGTGATCCACGAACCGGTGGACGAGATCGGGCCGCGCATGGACCGCCAGATCGAGCGTGTTTTTGAGGGGCTGCGGGTGGAGCGACCTTTATGGCGGTGGAACCGGCTGTGGTATCATGAGCCGGGGCTCTTTCAGCCGCGATCTGCCAATGACCGTCGTGAGGAGCCTGAAGGCGTTGAGAAGCTATATCTTCGCAGCGAGCGCCAGTGTTTGGTGCGGATGTCGCGCACTGGCTGTGTCATGTTCACGATCCACACCTATGTGGTGCACGCGCGCGATGTGGGCGGCTGGGCCGGGACTGTTTGACGCC
>JBCBFV010000354.1:0-629 GCA_038527425.1 Pseudomonadota bacterium | reverse complement strand
CAAAGAGCACGACCTCCGGGTTCGACATGAGCGCCCGCCCGATGGCCACCATCTGTTGCTGGCCGCCGGACAGCGCAGTACCCGGATTGCGCCGCCGCTCCCGCAGGATCGGGAAGAGATCGTAGATCGATTCCAGCGTCCAATAGCCCTGGCCCGTTCGGCCATAGGTGCCGACGAGCAGGTTTTCCTCGACGCTGAGCGACGGGAAGAGGCGGCGCCCTTCCGGCACCATCGCCACGCCGCGCGCCATGACTTCGTCGGCGGGCACCTGTCCGATCGCCGCATCGCGATGGCGGACCATGTCCGCCCCATTTCGAAGCACGCCGGAGATGGAGCGCATGAGCGTCGTCTTGCCCGCGCCATTCGCGCCGATGATGGCGATGGTCTCGCCCTCGGTCAGTTCCAGATCGACCCCGAAGAGCGCCTGAAAATCCCCGTAATGGGCGGTGAGCCCGTGCGTCGACAAAAGCGGCATCAGACTTCGATCCCCAGATAGATTTCCTGCACTTCGCGGCTGGCCATGATCTCGTCGGGGTCGCCGATCCCGATGACGCGCCCGAAATCGAGGACGAGCAGCCGCTCCACCACCGAGGTCAGGGCATGAAGCACATGCTCGATCCACACGATGG
>JBCBFV010000353.1:0-638 GCA_038527425.1 Pseudomonadota bacterium | reverse complement strand
CTTCGTCATCGGGGCTGTTCGTGGGGTCGAGCACTCCCACGATATTCATCTGAAGCGGATAGACCCCGTCGAGGTCAAAGAGGTTCTCGGGGGCAGAGACGATGGTATCTCCCGCACCAAGGTCCAGCCGTTCGGCGACCGAGGCGCCAAGAACAGCCTCGCCGAGCACGGCAAAGAGCCGCCCCTCGGTCATCTGAGTCTGCCGGAAATCGAAATAGTCGAGGCTGGTTCCAACAATGCGCGCGCCGTTGGTCTGAAACGCTGTGTGGAGCGGGATGGGAAGGCCCAGCCCGCTGTCCCACACGTCTTCGGCGGCCTGCATCGTTACCGGCTCTGCCCTGTCGTCGGAGAAGTAGAGCGCGTTCATCGTCAGATCGAGCTGGCTGCCGCGATTGCCGATCAGCATCGGTGTGGCTTCGGCCCGGTCGGTCAGCGCCGCCTGACTCTGGGCGAGGATGGACTGCGTCACCAGCGGCACAGCGAGGATCATCGCTGCGACAATCACAAGGATGAGGCTGCGCGCCCAGTGATAGCGAAGGTATCGAGTGGCCAGGAAAAGCGCGTTCATGCCGCCACTGCCCGGAAGCTGGCGAAATCCACCACGCGATCAAAGCGTGGCAGAAGCTCGGAGCTTCTGC
>JBCBFV010000352.1:0-699 GCA_038527425.1 Pseudomonadota bacterium | reverse complement strand
CGGGCTCGCCACCGAGATACTGAGCAAGCCCGCCAATCTGGGTCTGCCGCCTGAATTGCTCGAACGGGCTCTTTTGGGCCGCTTTGTCATCAATGCGCGGGGCGACGCCCGAGAGGTCTCTGATTTCGTGCTCTTTCACGAGGGCGCCGTGGGCTTTCCCTGGCGCAGTCAGGCGGAGTGGATCGGGCGGCAATTGGCGCTCCGAACCGGTCTTGATCGCGACGCTAGCGGCGAGGCGGCCAAAGCCACCTTCCGGAGCGACCTCTATCGCGCTGCACTGGCGGGCGTGGCGCCGAATCTGCCCTCGGCCAGTGCCAAGGTGGAGGGGGCAGTGGACGCGCCTTTGGCCGCAGGTTCCGTCGGAGGACGACTGATTCTGCGGCGCGACGCTTTCTTCGATGGGCGCATTTTCGAGCCGTCCGGACCCTGATGCCGCGAAAATAGGCAACGGGATTCCGGGGTATGCTGCATCTGCAAAATAATGGCGCGCGCAACATTATTTCCTTGGAATTGGAACCTCCGAAATCGCACATTATTGGCGAGCAACGGTGCTCACGCACACATCGCCCGGCTGATCGGGCCCCCTCTCAAGCAAAGCCGCTGTCTGGACACACGGGTTCCCCGTGGCGTTCGTCAGGCGGCTTTTTTCATGGCGCATCCTCCCGCGCCGCAGACGAAGGAACATCCAATATGATTGCA
>JBCBFV010000351.1:0-726 GCA_038527425.1 Pseudomonadota bacterium | reverse complement strand
GAGCTGGTGATCAAGGACGCTGAGGGGAATGAGGAGAGAATGATGATCGCCGACTTCGCGCCTTCTTCTGGAGTCGTGATGGGAATGTTTAACTTCGACGCCTCGATCCGCAACTTCGCGGTTTCCTCCTTGGAACTGGCGCTGAGCAAGAAGATCCCCATGTACCTCAGCACCAAAAACACCATTTTGAAGGCGTACGACGGCAAGTTCAAAGACATTTTCCAGGAAATCTACGAGAAGGAGTACAAGGCCAAGTACGAGGCCGCGGGCATTTGGTACGAGCACCGGCTCATCGACGACATGGTCGCCTACATGCTCAAGAGCGAGGGCGGCTTCCTCTGGGCCTGCAAGAACTACGACGGCGACGTCCAGTCCGACTGTCTCGCCCAGGGCTTCGGGTCTCTGGGTCTCATGACCTCCGTCTTGAGTGCCCCCGATGGGAGCTTCGAGTCCGAAGCCGCCCACGGAACCGTGACTCGTCACTATCGACTGCATCAGCAGGGGAAGGAGACCTCCACCAATTCTATTGCCTCGATTTATGCCTGGACTCGGGGGCTCGAGCGAAGAGGGCAGCTGGATAAAAATGATGCGCTGGTCAACTTTGCTAAGGCCTTGGAACGGGCGGTTGTGAAGACTGTGGAGAAAGGCGAAATGACCAAGGATCTGGCCATTTTGGCGCATAATACGAAGAAGCCGGCAAGGGAACTGTGGAAAAATACTGTGGAG
>JBCBFV010000350.1:0-737 GCA_038527425.1 Pseudomonadota bacterium | reverse complement strand
ACGGTTCCTCGCTACGCCTGCGCGAAAGGGTCGTCAAGCGCGATTGCGGAGCGCACGCTACCCGGCAGAGGTGAATGACCAAAAAAAGAAAAGGGCCGGTGCGAGAGCACCGGCCCCAAGCAGCGGGAGGATAGCTGCTTTTGTTTGGCTTAGCGCACCTGGATGCGCTCAACGTCTGCCACTTCGCCGTCGATGACGAGCTTGGCGATCACGTCGTTGTTGACGCCTTTGCCAGGAATGCGGACGAGAACGTCAGCGTTTGCGCCTTCGTTGACCGAAGCGGAGCCGAGCACGTCGCCCTGCAGCGTTTCGAGAACCACCATGCCCGGTGCGTCTGCACGAACGAGGTTGATCTCAACGGACGTTTCGCCGTCCGAGAAGCCGTCCTGGTGGCCGAAGAAGGAGCCAGCGGAAGCTGCACCTGCAGTGAGAGCGATGGCGGTAGCGGCGATTGCGAAGTTCTTGAACATGGTAGTTCCTTTCTAAGTGTGGCCCCGTCTTAGGTCGGTCAGGGGCCGGGGTATGAAGGCTCGGTCGAGAGCCGGTTGGGTTTCTTTCGGAGCTGTGTGGCGGTGGTCGGTGCCGCCTCCCGATGAGGGTGAGATAGGGACGCCAAATCGCGGTGTCACCCCACAGAAGTTCACATGAATATGTGCACGATATCAGAGACTTCACAGCAATGAGAGCCTCTGCGCGGATCGGGCCCTTTTAGCGTGCATCAATGCGCAGAAGAGGCC
>JBCBFV010000349.1:0-760 GCA_038527425.1 Pseudomonadota bacterium | reverse complement strand
GTAGCCTGTGTCTTCGTCGTACCTCTTCGCTCCGCGCGCTTTGGCGTGTTCTAGCTCTTCGAGCTCGACCATGCCGCCGCCGCCGCCGATCACAAACCCGTCGCGGGTGGCATCAAAGGGGCGAGAGGCAAGTTCTGGCGTGTCGTTATACTTCGACGACATCGCGCCCATCGCGTCAAAGAGGCACGACAGCGTCCAGTCGACCTCTTCCCCGCCGCCGGCAAAGACGATGTCTTGTTTGCCCATCTGGATTTGCTCTGCGCCGTTGCCCATGCAGTGGAGCGTGGTCGAGCAGGCCGAGGTGATGGAGTAGTTCACGCCCTTGATCTTGAAGGGCGTCGCAAGGCAGGCCGACACAGTCGACGACATGCAGCGCGTCACCATGAACGGGCCCATCCGCTTGGGCGAGCCCTTGTTGATCACCGTGTCGAAAGCCGTGAAAAAGTTCGAAGTCGACGGCCCGCCGGAGGACGCGATGAGGCCTGTCCGCTCGTTCGAGATGTCGCTCTCTTCCAGACCCGCATCGGCGATGGCCTGTTCCATGGCGATGTAGGAATACGCCGCACCCGGCCCCATGAAGCGCAGCTGGCGCTTGTCGATATGCTCGGAGACGTCGATCTGCGGGATGCCCGCGACCTGGGAGCGGAAGCCATGCTCCTTGTATTTTTCCTCTGCGACGATCCCGGATTTCCCGGCGCGCAAAGACGCTTCGACTTCAGAGACAGTGTTCCCGATCGGACAGACGATCCCGATCCCGTTG
>JBCBFV010000348.1:0-809 GCA_038527425.1 Pseudomonadota bacterium | reverse complement strand
GGCCCAGGTGATGCCGTCCCAGGCTGGCTCCCGCGCGTGGCACATGGAGCAGTTGCCGATGACCGCGTTCGTGGCTTCTGCAAAGCCCGGTGCCTCGGCAAAGCGGGTCTCGTGGGTCGTCAGTGGACGGGCGGAGGCTTCTTCCCACGTCTCGCCCCGGAAGGACGCTGTGGAAAGCCAGGCGATAATGATCATCAGGATCGCGGTAACGGCCCAGGTCCAGTTCGGTCCGGCGCCCGTTTTGTGCATCGTGTTGAAGTAGTGCCGGATGGTGACCCCCGTCAGGAAGATCAGCGAGGCGATGATCCACGCGTATTCCGTCGCGAAGGCGAGCGGGTAGTGGTTCGACAGCATCAGGAAGACGACTGGCAGCGTCAGGTAGTTGTTATGCGTCGAGCGCAGCTTGGCGATCTTGCCGTACTTCGCATCAGGCTTTCGGCCGGCCTTCAGATCAGCAATCACGATCCGCTGGTTGGGCATGATGATGAAAAAGACGTTGGCCGTCATGATCGTGGCGGTGAAGGCGCCAAGGTGCAGGAGCGCCGCACGGCCGGTGAAGATTTGATTTAGGCCCCAGCTCATCAACACGATGATCACAAAGAGCGCGAGCATCATGGCGTTCGGGAAATCCCCCAGCTTCGATTTGCACAGGAAGTCATAGATCACCCAACCCACGCCGATGCTGGCCGCGCTGAGTATGATACCTTGGAAGAGGCTAAGGTCGGCTTTGGATGGATCGAGGAGGTAGATCTCACCCCCCACCCAGTAGATGATCGCCAGAAGCGCCGCGCCGGAGAGCCATGTCGTAT
>JBCBFV010000347.1:0-824 GCA_038527425.1 Pseudomonadota bacterium | reverse complement strand
TGTACCCGATGCTGAAGACACGTACGTTGTTCTCCACCCAAGAGGACACGATCATTGCGGGCGCCTTCGAGCTCGCCAAATATGGGTCCCACGGCGTGGCGGCGATCATCCTGATCGCCTCGGTCCTCATCCCGCTCGGTAAGTTCTTTGCCATCGCCTATCTCGCGCTTTCGGTGTCGCGCAGCGCCACAATGCCCGCCCGGCGGCGCTTCGTCCTCTATGAGGTCATCGAATACATCGGGCGATGGTCGATGATCGATGTGTTCGTCGTGGCGATCCTTTCGGCCATCGTGCAGCTGTCGGTGGCGGCATCTATCAATCCAGGCATCGCGGCGATCGCCTTCGCATTGTCTGTCATTTTCACCATGCTCGCGGCCCAGAGTTTTGACTCGCGCCTGATTTGGGATCGTATAGACACGCCTGAAGAGGACGGTGAGCGTGGCTGACACAATTCCCGAAGTGGCGAAAGAGCCAGCCCCACGAGGGCTGACGTCAGCCTCTGTGGTCTGGCTCGTCCCTATTGCTGCGCTTGTTGTGGCGCTCTTTGTGGCGTTCACCACCTATTCCGATCGCGGACCTCTGGTTCAGATCAGCTTTGAAGATGCCTCGGGCATCGTGGCTGGCGAAACGGAGGTACGCTTTCGCAATGTGGCGGTGGGCCTCGTGGAGAACGTGTCGTTCAACGATGATCTTACAAGGGTAGTGGTAGACGTACGCTTTGACGTCGAGGTGGCGCCCTACATCGACGAAGACGCCAGCTTTTGGATTGTGAGCCCGCAGGTCACCACAAGCGGGGTGACCGGCCTCGATACGGTGCTTTCCGG
>JBCBFV010000346.1:0-849 GCA_038527425.1 Pseudomonadota bacterium | reverse complement strand
GGTTCAGGCGCAGCCTCCTCTTCTTTTGCTTTGGCGCGGTTCACGCCCTTCACGAGGAGGAACACCACCCACGCAATGATGAGGAAGTTGATGACGGCCATGATGAAGCGGCCGTATGCGAAGACCGCGGCACCCGCTTCTTCGGCGGCACCGATGGACGCGAAGTCGCCCTCACCGAGCAGAACATAGAGACCCGAGAAGTCCACGCCACCCATGAAAAGGCTGATGATCGGGTTGATCAAATCGGCCACGAGGCTCGACACGATCGCGGTGAAGGCCGCCCCGATGATGATACCAACGGCCATGTCCATGACATTGCCCTTGGCGATGAAATCTTTGAATTCTTGGATCATGCTCTGATCTCCACATTAGTCCCTTGGCTACAAACGGGGGCTCTTGAGTGGCCCCTCGCGCGCAGGTTTACCTGCCCTGACGCACAAAACCACACCTTTTTTGATGCGCTCTCATCGCTAGGTGTAGGGGAGAAATAAAAGGATTCTCCCCATGGCCGATCTCTCCGCTTTCCCGATCACGACGAAATGGGTCCCTCAAGACCCCAGCGTGCTTCAACTTTTCTCCTTCCCGACACCCAACGGCGTGAAGGCGTCCATCGCGCTGGAAGAGCTCGGTTTGCGCTATGAGGCGCACAAAGTGACGCTGTCGGATGCGGACGTGAAATCGGCGGAGTTCCTCTCACTGAACCCCAACAACAAGATCCCGGCGATCATTGACCCCAACGGCCCGGGCGGCAAACCCATCGGCATTTTTGAGAGCGGCGCGATCCTGCTTTATCTGGCCGACAAGACTGGCCAGCTGGGCGGCAACGGCGCCGCAGAGCGCGCAGAGGTC
>JBCBFV010000345.1:0-937 GCA_038527425.1 Pseudomonadota bacterium | reverse complement strand
GATTGACGTCCCCGAGGGTGACGCGGCGGAGCTTGTCGAAGACACGCTTGTGACGGATGCGCCGGTCGAGACAGCGCAAGAGACACCTGCAGAAGAGACATCTACAGATGAGTCTGCGCCGGACGCTGCCGCTGAAGCAGCAGCCGAGACGCCTGCAGACGCTGATGCACCTGAAGCCGAAACGGCAGACGGCGACGAAGATGCGGCACCCTACGTTGCCGCCGATCACGCTGCTGAAAACGACGAAAACATCGAATCCGTCGCCCAGGAAGACGACGAGGAAGAGGTGCGCCCGGTCCGCAAACCGCGCCCGCGCCGCTACAAGATCCAGGAGGTGATGAAAGTCCGCCAGATCTTGCTCGTTCAGGTCGTCAAGGAAGAGCGTGGCAACAAAGGCGCCGCACTGACCACGTATCTGAGCCTCGCCGGCCGTTACTGCGTGCTCATGCCCAACACCGCGCGGGGCGGCGGCATCAGCCGCAAGATCACCAACGCCACCGACCGCAAGAAGCTCAAAGAGATCGCCAACACGATCGAAGTGCCCGATGGCGCGGGCCTTATCGTGCGCACGGCAGGGGCCAAGCGCACCAAGACCGAGATCAAGCGCGATTATGAATACCTTCAGCGCCTGTGGGAGCAGATCCGCGAGCTGACGCTGAAATCCACCGCGCCCGCCAAGATCTATGAAGAGGGCGACCTCATCAAACGCTCCATCCGCGACCTCTACGGTAAGGAGATTGACGAGGTCATCGTCGAAGGCGAACGCGGCTACCGGTCGGCCAAGGACTTCATGAAAATGATCATGCCGTCCCACGCCAAGAACGTGAAACAGTACAACGAGTCGCTGCCGCTGTTCGCCCGCTACCAGGTCGAAAGCTATCTGGGCGCGATGTTCAACCCGACCGTTCAGCTGAAATCCGGCGGCTATATCGTGATT
>JBCBFV010000344.1:0-1136 GCA_038527425.1 Pseudomonadota bacterium | reverse complement strand
CGATCTGCCAGCCCACCTGCCCGGCCCCACAGATGATTACCTTCATGCGGTCGCGCTCGCGGCTGCCCCGGTTTCAGAAGCGGAGCATTGTCATTTTGGGGGGCGTCGGTCAATGGGGCGTGTTTTTCGCGTTTTTTACCGCGCCCCAGACACCACAGGCGCCGAAGGCCTAGACCGCGGGGGTTACCGTGAGCACGTGTCGGAGCGAATGCACCAGCTGCTCAAGGTTAAAGGGCTTTCTGAGCACGAAACTACTCATCGCCTCGGTGTTAAGGCTGGCAAGCTCGTCAGAGGCGAAACCGGTCATGAAGATCGCGCGTGTGTTAGGGTGGCGGCGCAGAAGGTCTTCGACGACATGCGGGGCCCTCTCGCCATCTGCAAGCATCACGTCTGAGAGCACGACATCAAAACCACCGCGCTCTTGCGCAGCTTGACGTGCGGAATGACCGTCGCTGGCGAGCGTCACGCGGTAGTTCAGCCCCTCGAGCTGCTTGAAAAGCAGGGTTGCGAGATCGTCATCATCCTCGATGACAAGGACGCTCTCTCCGTCGCCAGCTCCCACATGGACCGAGCTGTGCTGGACCATTTGCGCGTCATGGCGGGTTCTGGGCATCAAAAGGCAGATATCTGTGCCGGCGCCGGGGCGGGATTGGATATGCATCTCCCCGCCTGATTGTTTGACGAAGCCTTCCACCATCGACAGGCCAAGCCCGGTGCCCTTGCCCACCGGTTTGGTCGTAAAGAACGGGTCGCGTGCTTGCTCAAGCACCGCGTCGGTCATGCCAACGCCGGTGTCGCGCAGCTCGATTTCAACGAAATCCTGGCTGAACCCGTTTCGGTTGACCCGCGATCTGTTCCGGCAGGACAATATGATCTTGCCAGCCTCCTGAATGGCGTCGCGTGCATTGACGGTAAGGTTCAGGAGCGCCTCTTCCAAACGCGCCGGATCCGCCTCGATCGGCCATGTCCCCATAGAGACATCAAGCTCCAGCCGGATATCGGGGCCTGTGAGCCGGTCGAGCATTGAGGCGATGCTTTCCACCGATTGCACGACGTCCACCTTCGTGGTGCGCAGCGCGGGGGGGAGCTGACCCACAGGCTCCTGGCATTTGCCCGCAAGCAGCCGTTGCGCACCA
>JBCBFV010000343.1:0-1196 GCA_038527425.1 Pseudomonadota bacterium | reverse complement strand
CCAACGTTCCATGGCCGCTATGAAGCGTAAGCAGGAGCGTGCACGTCAGAAAGCCATGGGTGGCTCTGTTGAGCGTGAGAAGGTCGTTCGCGACGTTCAGGTACCTGAAGCCATTCTGGTGAGCGAGCTCGCGAACCGTATGGCCGAGCGCGTGCCTGACGTGGTGAAGTCGCTCATGCAGATGGGCATGATGGTCAACCAGAACCAGTCCATCGATCAGGACACGGCGGAACTCATCGTCGAAGAATTCGGCCACAAGATCGTCCGCGTTTCCGACGCTGACGTGGAACAGGCCATCGACCAGGTCGAGGACAAGGACGAAGATCTCAAGGATCGCGCCCCGGTCATCACCATCATGGGCCACGTTGACCACGGTAAGACGTCGCTTCTCGACGCCATCCGCAACGCCCGCGTTGTGGCCGGCGAAGCGGGCGGCATCACCCAGCACATCGGCGCCTATCAGGTCGAACAGGACGGCAAGAAGCTGACCTTCCTCGACACGCCGGGCCACGCGGCCTTCACCTCCATGCGTGCCCGTGGTGCGCAGGTGACGGACATCGTGGTTCTCGTGGTTGCCGCCGACGACGCGGTCATGCCGCAAACGGTCGAGGCGATTAACCACGCCAAGGCCGCCGAAGTGCCGATGATCGTGGCGATCAACAAGATCGACCTTCCGGCCGCGGATCCGACCAAGGTGCGCACCGACCTTCTGCAGCACGAAGTGATCGTGGAGCAGATGTCCGGTGAAGTGCAGGACGTGGAAGTCTCCGCCCAGTCGGGCCAGGGCCTCGACGAGCTGCTGGAATCCATCGCGCTTCAGGCCGAGATCCTCGAACTCAAAGCGAACCCCGATCGTGCCGCCTCTGGCGCCGTGATCGAGGCACAGCTCGACGTCGGCCGTGGCCCGGTCGCGACTGTTCTGGTTCAGAACGGTACGCTCAAGCAGGGTGATATCTTCGTTGTGGGTGAGCAGTGGGGTAAGGTCCGCGCGCTCGTCAACGATCAGGGTGATCGCGTGAAAGAAGCGGGCCCGTCTGTGCCGGTCGAGGTTCTTGGCCTCAACGGTACGCCGGAAGCCGGTGACGTGCTCAACGTCGTTAAGACCGAAGCTGAAGCGCGCGAGATCGCCGATTACCGGATCCAAGCCGCCAAGGATAAGCGCGCCGCCGCTGGTGCCGCGACAACCCTTGAGCAGC
>JBCBFV010000342.1:0-1358 GCA_038527425.1 Pseudomonadota bacterium | reverse complement strand
GTCGTGTCGATCTCACCCGCGCCGCTGGAGCGTGGGCTCCTTGATCCGCCTCAAGAGGTGCTGCCCGACACCCTTGCCGAGGAAGCGGGCGAGGCCGAGGTTCCTGTAGTTACACCACTTTCTGATACCGAACTCGAACGGATCTACGCGTCGACCGGGATATGGCCGCGCGGTCCTGAAGCGCCGCGCGCCCCGCTACCGTCCGCGCTCGGGACGATCCACACCACGGCTCTCGATGCCGAAGTCTCGGTGGGGGACGCGGTGGCCTTGGAGATGGCGGCGCTTGATGTCGACAGACGTCCGCCCTCGCAACCTGCCCCACCGGCGCCAGGTGAGACTTTCCGCTTCGATGAGAACGGGCTCCTCCTCGCCACGCCTGCCGGGGCAGTATCCCCCTTGGGCTACACGGTGATCGCAGGCAGGCCACCGGTAGAGCCGCCCCTGCGTATCCCTGAGGGTGTTGAAGGTATCCCTGAAAGCGCGCGCCTCGCCGGGATCAGGCCAAACTTGCGCCCAGCGACGCTCGCCGAAGACTATGAAAGGCTGGCAAATGGTGGGCTCACACTGGCTGAGCTCGCAGCTTTCCGACCGCGGGTCCGTCCGGAGTCCGCGCAGGCACTGGAAGCCATTGAAGCACCTGACGCGCCGCCCTCAGAAAGCGCGGTGGCCAATTCGCTGCGCCCAGAAACGCGACCGGAGAACTTCGACGTCGTGATCGCACGCGCGCGCGCCGCGCAGCCCGCCGCGCCCACGGCTGAAGGCACAACGACCACCGCCGCCGTGGCCGCAGCGCCGACCGTTAGGTCCTCTGGTCCCACGCGCGCCTCTGTCGCGCGGGCTGCGACGACCGAGAACGCTATCCGTCTGAGACGGGTCAATCTGATCGGCGTCTACGGCACACCATCGAACAGGTCCGCATTGGTACGCCTCGCCAACGGTCGCTTTGTGAAGGTGCAGGTCGGCGGCAGGTTGGACGGCGGACGGGTCAACGCCATCTCTGAAAGCTCGCTTCGCTATCAAAAGGCCGGGCGCAACATTACGCTCGAAATCCCCAGCTAACTGCTGCGCCCTTGCGCCGCGAGGGGCTGAAGCGCAGACTTGGCGCATGGAAAGCCTCGATCCCACCGATATTCGCCTCCTCGACGCGCTACAGCAGAATGCACAGCTCACAACGCAAGAGCTTGGCGAGGCGCTGGCGCTCTCCCCGTCTCAAGCAGGTCGCCGCAAGCAGAGGTTGGAGGCTGCAGGATACATCCGCTCCTATGCGGCGCGTCTTGATCCGGCGAAACTTGGTCTCGATGTGCAGGCCTTCGTGCAGGTGTTGCTCGCCTCACACGATCCGGCGGCCTCCCGCGATT
>JBCBFV010000341.1:0-1660 GCA_038527425.1 Pseudomonadota bacterium | reverse complement strand
GAAGTTGCCGTCTTTGTCGTCAA
The DNA here is from genome assembly GCA_038527425.1 of Pseudomonadota bacterium. Lineage (GTDB taxonomy): Bacteria > Pseudomonadota > Alphaproteobacteria > Rhodobacterales > Rhodobacteraceae > Shimia_B. The sequence continues at coordinate 1,637 of JBCBFV010000341.1, read as the reverse complement.
GAAAGGACACAACGCCAACAACCTTGCCATCCAATACCGCGAGCGCGCCAACCTCTTTTCCATTGAAGCTGTCGTTCACGGCCTTCCAGGTAATTTTCTCGTTTGGTAGTCCCATCAATCTCTCCTCACCCAAAACTATACTCAAACCCATCATCGGTCCGGGTCACTTCGACCTTCGCGAACTCTTCGCCCGCCACCATGCGCTCCAGCACTTTGCGCGACATCTCGGGCAGGATGGAGTTGGTGATGATGTTGTCGATCATGCGGCCGCCCGAGTCGGGGTCTTTGCACTGCTCGGTGATGTAATCGAGCACGTCGTCGCCATAGACCATCTCCGCGTTGTGGGAGGCTTTGAGGCGCTTGGCGACGCTGCGCAATTTCAGCTTCGTGATGTCCGCCAGGGCCGCTTTGCCCAGCGGGTAGTAGGGGATCGACACGATGCGGCCCAGAAGCGCGGGCGGGAACACGTCGAGCTGGTAGGGTTTGAGCCCTGCGGCCAGTGTCTCCACATCGACCTCGGTCTCACCGGCTTCGGCCATCTCCATGATGACCTCGGTGCCCACGTTGGACGTCAGCAGGATCAGCGTGTTCTTGAAGTTGATCGGGCGGCCGTTGCCGTCCTCCATGATGCCCTTGTCGAAGACCTGGAAGAAGAGCTCGTGGATGTCCGAATGCGCCTTTTCGATCTCGTCGAGGAGGACGACGGAGTAGGGCTTGCGCCGCACGGCCTCCGTCAGGCGCCCGCCTTCGCCGTAGCCCACGTATCCCGGAGGCGCGCCTTTCAGGAGGCTCACGGAATGGGCTTCCTGGAACTCGGACATGTTGATCGTGATGATGTTCTGCTCACCGCCGTAAAGCGCCTCGGCCAGAGCCAAAGCTGTCTCGGTCTTACCGACGCCCGAGGGGCCGCAGAGCATGAAGACACCGATGGGCTTCTCGGGGTTCGCGAGCCCCGCGCGGGAGGTTTCGATGCGCTTGGCGATGGTCTTGAGGCCGTGGTCCTGGCCGATGACACGTTCCTGCAGGCGGTCGGCCAGCGTCAGCACGGCAGAGAGTTCGTCCTGCACCATGCGGCCTGCCGGGATGCCCGTCCAATCGGAGATCACCGAGGCCACCGACTGCGCATCCACATGGGCATAGACCATGCGGTCGTCCGGGTTGCCGCCGTCGAGCTCCGCCATCTTGGCGGCCATCTCCTCGCGCAGGGCGTCGGGGTCTTCGGCCTCGGCCAGATCGGCGCGCAGTTTCAGCACCTCGTCAACGAGCGTCTTTTCGGCCCCGTACTTTTCTTCCAACTCGGCAAGCTCGGCGGCCTTGGCATCAAGCTCCTCCCGGGCCTCGCCCAGACGTTCCTCGTTGCCTTCGCCCAGGTCCTTCTCGCTCTCTTTGGAGGCGATCTCGGTCTCCAGCGCTTTGATCGCCTGCTGGAGGTCGCCGATGCGGGCGGGGGTGGAGGCCTGGCTGACAGCCACGCGCGCGCAGGCGGTGTCGAGCAGGCTCACGGCCTTGTCGGGCAGCTGGCGGGCGGGGATGTAGCGGGCCGATAGGCTCACCGCCGAAACGATCGCCTCGTCCGAGATCCGCACGCCGTGATGCGCCTCCATGGGCCCGAGGATGCCGCGCAGCATGAAGCAGCA
>JBCBFV010000340.1:0-1681 GCA_038527425.1 Pseudomonadota bacterium | reverse complement strand
TGTTCGGCCACGAAGTCCTGCACCGCCTGTACCTCGGCATCGGTATCGGTGACGAAGTGGTTGATCGCCACGACCACCGGCACGCCAAAGCTCTTCAGGTTCTCGATGTGGCGGCCAAGGTTCGGGCAACCCGCCTTCACCGCATCCACGTTCTCGGCCCCAAGGTCGGCCTTGGCCACGCCGCCATTCATCTTCATCGCCCGCACAGTCGCCACGCAGACCACCACGGAGGGCGCGAGGCCCGCCTTCCGGCACTTGATGTTCATGAACTTCTCGGCCCCGAGGTCCGCCCCAAAGCCCGCCTCGGTCACCACGTAATCGGTCAGCTTGAGCGCCGTCGTCGTGGCAATCACGGAGTTGCAGCCATGGGCGATGTTCGCAAACGGGCCGCCGTGCACAAAGGCCGGGTTGTTCTCCAGCGTTTGCACGAGATTGGGCTGCATCGCGTCCTTCAGGAGCACCGTCATCGCCCCGTCCGCCTTGATGTCGCGGCAATAAACGGGGGAGCGGTCACGGCGGTAGGCCACGATCATGTCGCCCAGCCGCTTTTGCAGGTCCTCGAGGTCGGAGGCCAGGCACAGGCAGGCCATGACCTCGGAGGCCACGGTGATGTCAAAGCCGTCCTCGCGGGCAAAGCCATTGGCCACCCCGCCCAGCGACGAGGTGATCTGGCGCAGCGAGCGGTCGTTCATGTCCACCACGCGCCGCCAGGTGACGCGCCGGGTGTCGATGCCAAGGTCGTTGCCCCAATAGATGTGGTTGTCGATCATCGCGCTCAGCAGCGAATGCGCCGAGGTGATCGCGTGGAAGTCGCCCGTGAAGTGGAGGTTCATCTCCTCCATCGGCACGACCTGAGCGTAACCGCCCCCGGCCGCACCGCCCTTCATCCCGAAGTTCGGCCCCAGCGAGGCCTCGCGGATGCACACCATCGCGTTCTTGCCGATCCGGTTCAGACCGTCGCCGAGACCCACCGTCGTCGTCGTCTTGCCCTCGCCCGCCGGCGTCGGGTTGATCGCGGTCACGAGGATCAGGTGACCGTTCTCCCGGTCCTTCGTCGAGTTGATGAACTGCTGGCTCACCTTCGCCTTGTCGTGGCCATAGGGAAGCAGATCGTCGCTCCCAATCCCGATCTTCGCACCAATCTCCTGGATCGGCTTCTTCTGCGCCTCGCGCGCAATCTCAATATCAGTCTTGTAGCCCATACCACTGGTCCTTCATGGCTTGCTTGTCTGGATTATTCCGCTGCGAACGTTTGGTTTCCCGCGCCCGGCGCTTCGGCTGCTTCGACTTTCACAGCAGAGAATTTGAATTCCGGGATCTTTCCATACGGATCGATCGCGGGGTTCGTCAGGATGTTGGCGGCCGCCTCTACGAAGGCGAAGGGCAAGAACACCATGTCCGGCGACACAGCCCGGTCCATTCGTGCCATAATCTCGATCGAGCCACGCTTTGTCGTCAAACGCACCATGCCGCCGGGCTCCACGCCCAGCTTGCGCAGCGTTGAGGGGTGGAGCGAGCAGTTCGCCTCGGGCTCTACGGCATCAAGAACCGACGCGCGGCGCGTCATCGAGCCTGTGTGCCAGTGTTCCAGCTGGCGGCCGGTCGTGAGGATCATCGGATATTCCGCATCGGGCGGATCGTCCGGCGCGATGACGTTGGCCGGCGTAAAGCGCGCGCGGCC
>JBCBFV010000339.1:0-1718 GCA_038527425.1 Pseudomonadota bacterium | reverse complement strand
GGTGTCGATGCCGTTCAGCGTCGTCGGCTGCCCGGCCTTCACAGCCGCCGTCAGGCTCGCCCCGCCGGTGGGCTCCACAAAGAAGAGCTCGGTCTTTGCTTCCAAATCGAGGATCAGCTTGCGCGCGCCAGAGGACAGGCCACCGCCACCCACGGGCAGCACCATGATGTCGGGTTCTTTCCCGAGCTGATCGAGCATTTCGAGCGTCACCGATGCCTGGCCCTCGATCACGTCGGGGTCGTCGAAGGGGGACAGGAAGTGCCCGCCCTCGGCCTCGCAAAATGCCTGAGCCGCCCGAAGGCAGTCATCGAAGTAGTCGCCCACGAGGCGCACCTCGACCCAGTCGCAGCCGAACATGCGGGTCTTGTCGATCTTCTGCTGGGGGGTCGTGACGGGCATGAAGATCACGCCCTTACGCTTTAGGTTGGCGCAGTTAAACGCCACGCCCTGCGCGTGGTTCCCGGCGGACGCGCAAACAAAGAGCTCCTGATCCGGGTTCGCGGCCACGGCCTTCGACATCGCGTTGAATGCACCACGAAGTTTATAGCTGCGCACGGGTGACAGATCTTCGCGCTTGAGCCAAATGTCGGCCCCGAACTTCGCGCTAAGATGCTCATTTCGCTGAAGTGGCGTGGGCTCGAAGAGCTCTCGCATAGCCTCGGCGGCGGCGCGGACTTTGGGGGCAAATTCACTCATGGGCGTTGGAGTGCCTCAGCCGAGGGGCCTAAGCAAGGCTCAAGTCGGCTGACGACCCTCAACTGCGACGCCATAAACCGTCGTCAGCGCGCTAAATCCAAGGATTGTGGTGAACCAGCTTCCAAAGAGGGAGGCGACGGCCCCGACGACGGGGATGATTCCCAAAAGCCCGAGTGCCAGCTGGATGACGATGATGACGCCCAGATAAACCACGCCGAACCAGAAGATGGTGCCGGAATAGGGCTCGGTCACGCGCCAGGCTTCGCCCAGCGCCATGCGGCGCGAGACGGCCGCGGACGGCAGCACGATCGAGAGGCGGAACGACAGCCACATAAATACGGGAAGAAGAAGCACAACGCTGATGGCCGAAAGACCAACCCCGGCCCCGCCGATGCCCGCGCCGATGATCGCAAACGTCACCAGCGGAACGAGTGCGATGAACGCGTAAACAATGGACAGCAAGATCAGCTTCCAGACGTATTCGACGATGTCATCCCAGCGGAACGTCGGCAGCCAACCTTCCGGATATTCCTCAAGCAGGATGAAACGGTGCCAGGCGATGGCGATCCACGCCATGAAGGCCATGACGATGAACATGAAGAGAAAGCCGATGACGACCATCATTACGGTGAGGCCCGGAAGCTCCGGCGCGGTGATCTCAGGCGGTGGGTTTGCAGGGTCGAGGCCCCCGGCCTCCGCGAACCCCTCAAGGAAGGCCACGATCGTCGGATCCGTCATCACGTAGAACGTCAAAACGACGAAAATGAAGACGTACATCAAGAGCAATGGCACCACGCTGACACGGGCTGCATTTCCAAGATTGGCCCACAGCATTCGCACCGCGTGAGACATCATTGTAAACGCCATCTGGCAACTCCTCTTACCCTGCGGCTTGTCGCGTTTCTCAAAAGGGGATAACCGCCGCACGAATGCTAATAACGGGGGCTTTCCATGTCTGCACCTAAGAAGGTTGTTCTGGCCTATTCCGGCGGTCTCGATACGTCCATCTTCCTCACGTGGCT
>JBCBFV010000338.1:0-1724 GCA_038527425.1 Pseudomonadota bacterium | reverse complement strand
CTTCCTCGGCGGATCACTAACCAAAGTAGGCGGGCACAATCCCTACGAGCCTGCAATGGCCGGCGCGGCTGTTATCACCGGGCCGCACATCCACAATTTCGAAGGCGCCTTTGCGGAGTTCTTTGCCCATAGCGCCGCGCAATCGGTGGGGCGCCCGAATGACCTATTGGAAAAGGTGGCAAACCTCATGGCCAACCCGCCCCTCCTCCACGCGCGACGCGAAGCCGCGCGCAAGGTGGTGGCGATGCAGGGGGACGCACTCGACAGCATCGAGCGCGACTTGAGAGAGGCTTTGTCGCTTTAGCCCGCCAGCGGCAGGCGCTGCTCAACGATTTCGGTCCACCAGGAGCACCCGGCAGGGATCGCATCATCGTTGAAGTTGTATTCGGGGTGGTGAACGCTCGCGCTGTCCCCGTTGCCCACAAGGATGTAGGCGCCGGGGCGCGCGTTCAGCATGAAGGCGAAGTCCTCGCCCCCCATCACCAGCGGCGCGTCGTGGCAGGAGCCGGAGACCTTAGCGGCAACATCGGCGGCGAAGGCCGTTTGCTCATCGCTGTTGGTCATCACCGGGTAGCCACGCATGTAGTTGACCTCGGCCGAGCCCCCAAAGGCCGCTGCCTGCGTCTCGACCATAGCTTTGAGGCGTTCCTCCACGAGGTCCTGGATGCCTGCATCGAGCGTCCGGACTGTGCCGCGCAACGTCACCTGCTGCGGGATCACGTTGTGGGCGTTGGAGGACGTCTGGAAGGATGTGACCGACAAAACCGCCTGCTTCACAGGATCGACGTTACGGCTGACGATGGACTGCAGCGCGATGACGATGTGGGACGCCATCACCGTGGTGTCCACGCTCTCCTGCGGTTTAGCGGCATGACCGCCTTTGCCCGTGAGCACGATTTCGAACTGGTCAGCAGCCGCAAAGAACGGGCCGGAGCGGATCGCGAATTCGCCCGTCGCCATACCCGGCCAGTTATGCATGCCGTAGACTTCCTCAACGTTCCAGCGGTCGAGCATGCCGTCATCGACCATCTCTTTACCGCCGCCGCCGCCTTCTTCGGCGGGCTGGAAGATCACAAGAACATCACCGTCGAAGTTTCTGGTTTCGCTCAGATATTGCGCCGCACCTAGCAGCATCGCCGTGTGCCCATCATGGCCGCAAGCGTGCATCGCACCCGGCGTCTTCGAAGCATAATCGAGCCCCGTCGCCTCAAGGATCGGCAGCGCGTCCATGTCCGCCCGCAGGCCAATCGTACGGCCCGAATTACCCTTGCCCTTGATCAGGCCCACAACGCCCGTGCGCCCAATCCCCTCGACCACTTCGTCACAGCCAAAGGCCCGCAGCTTTTCAGCCACGACACCGGACGTGCGGTGCGTCTCAAAGAGGATCTCGGGGTGCTCGTGCAGGTCTCGACGCCATTCGGTGATGTCGGGGAGAAGCTCGGCAAAGCGGTTCTTGATGGGCATGAGTGGTCGCGTCCTTCAGGAAAGGTGGCTGATGAGTTTGTCGAGAAAGGCCTCGCCTGCCTCGAATTGTTCGACGGTAATGAACTCGTTTGGTTGATGAGCTAGGGCGATATCGCCGGGACCACAAATCACAGTTGAGTAGCCGCCGAGCTGGAACCACCCCCCGTCCGTGCCATAGGGCACGGTGTTTTGCGAATTATCGCCGGTGATGCGGCGGGTGAGTTCTTCGGCGGGGCTGTCGGGTTCGGGGCTTACGCCAG
>JBCBFV010000337.1:0-1734 GCA_038527425.1 Pseudomonadota bacterium | reverse complement strand
CGACATCATCGCCGTGCACTGCCTCGGCTGGGCCCTCGTCGCGAAATTCCCGATGGAACGGCAGGATCTCAAGGACTACTCCAAACCGATCCGCGCCCGCGATGCCTACAAAAGGGCACAAGCCCTCGGCTAACGCCCGCCTTCTCTGTGCTTTGTACTTCCGCCGGAGGCATCCGCCCCCTCAGCGCTCCATGAAATCCGCAGCCGCGCGCCCGGCCCATCGACCTGTCGCCATGGACGCCGTGATGAGATAACCGCCTGTCGGAGCCTCCCAATCCAGCATCTCGCCGGCACAATACATGCCCGGCTTGGCCTTCAGCATCAGCCCATCATCAAGCGCGTCCCATGCAACGCCTCCAGCCACGGAGATCGCTTCATCCAAAGGCCGCGCGCCTGTGTGGTGCAACGGAAGGGCTTTGATCTTTGCGGGAAGATCGTCGAGAGGGCGGCCGAACTCCTGAAGGAGCGCCGCCAATGGCCCGGCAATCCCAAGAGCTTTGCGCAGCCGGTTGCTCAGGCTCTCTTTCGCGGGCCGCTTCGCTAAACGGGCCGAAACCTCCGCTTCAGAAAGCCCGGGCTTCAAATCGAGGAAAAGCGGCGCACCGGACCTGAGTTCCGGTGACAATGCATAGATCAGCGACCCCTCGAGCCCGGCCCGAGACAACACAAATTCACCAACGACGCGGCGACCCGCACAGCTGAGGGCGACGTTCTTGATGGGCGCCCCGAAGTACCGCTCCATATGGGGGGACCAATCCACGCAAAGGCCCATATTGGCTGGCGCAAACGGCACCACGGGAATACCGGCTTTCTCAAAAGCGGGCACCCAGCGCGCGTCTGAGCCAAGCCGGGCCCAGCTCGCGCCGCCAAAGGCGAACACGGTGACATCTGCGCCAAGATGCTCACGCCCCTCAGGCGTATCAAAAGCATGACCATCACCGTCGAACCCAATCCAGCGCCAACCTAGACGCCGCTCCAGAGGCTCAAGGCGCGCCAACCATGCCCGCAGCAGGGGAGAGGCCTTCATGGCGACAGGAAAAACGCGACCAGAGCTTCCGGTGAACACCTCCTGCCCCAGGCCTTCGGCCCAAGCACGCACATCGGCTGCATCAAACTCAGCCAGCATTGGGTCGATTTGCGGGCACCCAGTGGTGCGCTGCAAATCTCCCAAGGGTTCATCTTTAGTGATGTTGAGCCCGCTCTTCCCCGCCATCAGGAATTTGCGCGCGAGCGACGGCTTGTGATCGATGAGGGTTACCGCATGACCCCGCGCAAGGAGCACCTCTGCTGCCGCAAGGCCTGCAGGCCCGCCGCCGAGAACGAGAGCCGTGCTCACTCGGACTGCGTGCGCACCGCGCCCTTCACTTCGATGACGCGCTGCGGGAACGGGATTTCGATGTTGTTGGCCTTGAGCGCTTTCCACACGATCATGAAGACATCCGCCGTGAAGCGGTTCGGGCCGTCATCGAGGCCGTTGCACCAAAACTCCACCGCCAGATCGATGCCATTGTCGCCAAAGCCACGGATCTCTGTGTCGGGCACTTCAGGCTCGAGGAGGACGTGTTCGTAATTCGCGACCGCCTCGTTGATCACCTCGCAGACTTGCTCCAGATCGCTGTCATAGCTCACCGAGAACTCCACCTCGTAGCGCTTGGCGGAGCCTGCGTCGGAGTAGTTCACCACGCGAGAGACGATGAAATCCTCGTTCGGGACCACGATCCATTTGCCGTCGAA
>JBCBFV010000336.1:0-1737 GCA_038527425.1 Pseudomonadota bacterium | reverse complement strand
GACCCATTGAGCGCGGCTCATGGCTTCTTTCAGGAGCCCCCATGCCAGCACGATGGTGAGCAGCCCGAAGGTTGAGGTGGCCACCGAGGCATATTCCGGGTTGGGCAGAGGTGCCGCTGAGACCACGGAGAAGATCGCGATGCTGTCGAGGATGCCCATGCCGATGAGAGGGATCAGGGCCCGTCGGCCCGGCCAGATGGGTTGCGCACGTGCGATCAACACAGCGCCGAGCAGCACGAAAGCGATGATCCGGGAGATCAGAGTTGCTTCGATATCGCCCGACATCTCAGCGGCCATCTGACCAAGCCTGAAAGTCGCGGCGAAACCGAAGGCTGCCAAAAGCGCGAAACCAATGGTGGGAAGGAGCGGTGGGAAGACCGCGTCATCCTCCGGCGTGGCGATCCCCACGATGAGGATACCCGTCATGAGGGCCGCGATGGCGGCGGCTTGTCCAAGGCCTAAGGTGGCGCCCTCAAACAGCGCGATGCCGACGGAAATCACTGAAAAACAGGCGATAATCGGCGTGACGAGGCGCACCGGCCCCCGCGCGAAGGAGAAGTAGAGCCCGACATTAGCCAAAAGAAACGCCACGCCTGCCAAGGCTGACATGATTAAGGCTTCGCGTGACACTGCGCCCGGTTCGAAGAAGAGGAACGCGCCCGCCTGAAACACCGACCCGATGATCAGAACGAAGAGAAGGCTGCCCATCATGGGGGCAGAGCGGCTCAGATACCTGATCGTGATATCGTGAAGCCCCCAGCAGAGAGCAGCGATCAAACCGAGTGTAAGTGACGTCATCTACCTGACGATCCTTGAGTCAGAAAAAGAGAGTGCGTTCCAAAGCCAACGAGCTTGATTGATTTCGGCGGACTGTTATTCTCACGGTTAAACTTTTATTCCACTGATGCAAATCCGTTTCTGAGAACGGGTGCACAATACGGGACGCACGAACATGTTGGATGATCTCTATCCCAAAGTGACGCCCGGACCGCCAAAGCCAAGCCAAATCATCGAACCTCGCGTGTTCTCGATGCCGCCGGGGACGGAGAGGTACGTAGTGGAAGGCTGCGGCGCGATCCTTCTGAGGGTGGAAGAGGGCGATAAGCTTGAAGTCATCAACGCGGAAGGCGGGCAGCCGTGCGAGGTTGTGGCCTGCGATACGAAAGGTGCAGGCGACCTGAGCGTTCTGGGAGCTAAAGGGCAGGGCGCGCCCACTGGGTTGATGGCGCTTTTGGCGGGGGCAGACCAAAGCCTGCGGTCCTTGCGCATGGGGCTTGAGGCGCGCGGGATCGATCTCGCGCAGTGCGGGGCCGTACGGGAGTTCGGCGCGGCGACGCCGGCGGGCGACAAGGTGGAATTTACCGCTCAGCGCGATGGCACAATCATCATCGCGGCCCCCCATCCAAGCCCCACGGGCATCATGGATTTCGAGGCGCAGGATACCGCGACCCCCCTCACTGTTTATGTGCGCCGTGCGGTCATTAAGAAGACTGCCCGCTTTGAGCTGCCTGATCCGCTGGCTGATCCCGTGGACGACATCCGCGTTCATACGCAGACGGCCGAAAGCTATTTCGTCAAAGCCGGTGACTACATTCAGATCCTCGATGTGGATGGGCGCCAGTGCACCGACTTCCAGTGTTTTGATGCGCGGAAGCTGGACCGCGGGCTTGAGCACGCGCTGGACGTGACAACCACCCGGACTCTGATGGGCCACGCCTATCCGATGCCTGGGCTCCA
>JBCBFV010000335.1:0-1788 GCA_038527425.1 Pseudomonadota bacterium | reverse complement strand
CTCGCCGTGGTCGGAGATGCTCGTGACGAAGAGCTCAAGGAAGCGGCGGCGTCTCTCTCTGCAAAGATCGACGCGGTTCTCCCTGAAGACCGAAAGGCCGCCCCCTCGGGGTTCGGGTTCGCCGTCTACCCTTTCGCAGACGCTGCCTTTGGCTTTCAGCACATGCCCGCCTTGCGTGGCGCGATCCGCGCCCGCCAGAAGGTGGCGATTACCTTTGTCTCCAACACGTCGGAACGCACAGATCGCACGATCCGGCCTTTGCAACTCGACTATTGGGGGCGGGTCTGGACGATCACGGCCTGGTGCGAGTTAAGAGCCGATTTTCGGACCTTCCGCGTGGACAAGATCGAAAAGCTGCGCGTCCTGCCTGCAATCTTCACGGAGGAAGAAGGCAAGCGGCTGCAGGATTTTGAAGCGCGCTAGCGCGAAAACAGGTGGCAATGCCGGCGCGGCATGCGCAGGTGAAAGACCCGACCCTTGGGGGGCAGAAAGACCCCCGGCAGCGTTGTTTTGATCGAAAGGCCCGCCACGTCGAAATCCACTTCTGACACTTGGCCGAGGAAGCGGGCGCGAATGACGGTGCCTTCTGCAACCTCTCCCTCGTCCTCGGACGGACGCGGCGCGCCACGTGCACGGTGGAAGTCCACGCCCACGTGTTGCGGCCGCACAGCGATATCGATGTTCTCGCCTTCCGCGCGGCCCGGTGCCAGGAATGGACCAAAAGGTGTGGAGATCAGCCCCCCTTCGACAACGCCGCTGACCACGTTGAGATCCGAGAAAAAGCGCGCCGTTTCCAAGTCACCCGGTGCGTTGAAGATCGTATAGGGCGCACCCTGCTGCACAATGCGTCCTGCCCGCATCAACGCGATCTCATCGGCCATGCGCATGGCCTCCATCGGATCATGGGTGACGAGGATGATGGCCGTCCCCTCTTCGCGCAGAACTGCGAGCGTGTGGTCACGCACCTCGTCGCGCAGCCGTTCATCGAGGCCGGAGAATGGCTCGTCCATCAGCATTACTGCCGGTTTCGGCGCGATAGCACGGGCCAGCGCCACGCGTTGCTGTTCCCCGCCGGAGAGCTCGTGCGGGTATTTATCGATATAGCTAGCGAGGCCCACGCGCCCCAAAAGCTTGGCCACCCGCTCCTTCGCAGTGCGACGATCCTTGAGCCCGTAGGCTACGTTGTCGCCCACGCTAAGATGCGGAAAAAGCGCGAAGTCTTGGAACATAAGGCCAATGCCTCGGGCCTCAGGCGGCAGCGCCGTGATCGGGCGTCCATCGAGCGAGATCTCACCGGCATCGATGGCTTCAACGCCTGCAATCATGCGCAGCGTCGTGGATTTCCCGCAGCCGGACGGGCCCAGCAGGCAGGTCACCTGCCCCGCCTCAACGGAAAGCGCCACGTCGCGCACGGCCTCTTTGCCCGCAAAACTGCGGCTGAGCCCTTTGATCTCCAGACGTGGCACCCCGGCCCTCCTGACCAAATCAGTCGGCATTTAGCAGCGCCGCGTGGGCACTGCCAAGGGGCCTAGATCGTCGCGTTGGTGCCGCCACCGTCAGCGAGGATGTTTTGGCCAACGATGAAACCTGCGTGCACGGAGCACAGGAAAGCGCAGGCTGCGCCGAATTCCTCCGCCGTGCCGTAGCGGCGGGCGGGGATCGTAGCTTCGCGGTTCTTCTTGGCCTGCTCCATCGTGATGCCCTGGGCGTTCACGACGCCGGTGTCGAGCGCGATGGCGCGGTCCGTGGCGTGGATGCCCGGAAGCAGGTTGTTGATCGTCACGCCCT
>JBCBFV010000334.1:0-1801 GCA_038527425.1 Pseudomonadota bacterium | reverse complement strand
GATATCTGTCGTCATGGCTCTTTGCTCGGTGGCAGCGCCCGCGCGGAGCGGGCGCTGCGCTTTGGTTAGAGATCCATCAGCAGGCGGCGGGGGTCTTCGAGCGCTTCTTTGACGCGCACGAGGAAGGTCACGGCGCCTTTGCCGTCGACGATGCGGTGGTCGTACGACAGAGCCAGATACATCATCGGGCGGATGACGACTTGGCCGCCGATCGCCATGGGGCGGTCCTGGATCTTGTGCATGCCGAGGATGCCCGACTGCGGCGGGTTCAGGATCGGCGAGGACATGAGCGAGCCGTAGACGCCGCCGTTCGAGATCGTGAACGTACCGCCCTGCATCTCCGCCATGGAGAGCTTGCCGTCACGGGCGCGGGCGCCTTTCTCGGCGATGGCTTTTTCGATGTCAGCAAAGCTCAGCGCGTCGGCGTCGCGGATCACGGGCACCACGAGGCCTTGGGGCGTGCCAGCGGCGATGCCCATGTGCACGAAGTTCTTGTAGACGATGTCGGTGCCGTCGATCTCGGCGTTCACTTCGGGCACTTCTTTGAGCGCGTGGACGCAGGCCTTGGTGAAGAAGGACATGAAGCCCAGTTTCACGCCGTGCTTTTTGAGGAAGAGGTCTTTGTACTCGTTCCGGAGCGCCATCACCTCGGTCATGTCCACCTCGTTGTAGGTGGTGAGCATGGCGGCGGTGTTTTGGCTGTCTTTGAGGCGACGCGCGATGGTCTGGCGCAGCTTCGTCATCTTCACACGCTCTTCGCGGGCCGCGTCATCGGCGGGCACGGGCGCGCGCGGCATGGCAGCGGGCGCGGGAGCCGGAGCGGCTTTGGGCGCGAGGGCGGCTTTCATGACGTCTTCCTTCATGATGCGGCCGTCGCGGCCGGTGCCTTGGACGTCCGATGGGGACAGGCCTTTGTCGGCCATCATCTTCTTGGCGCTGGGCGCGTCCTCGACGTCGCTGTGGCCACCACCTGCTGGGGCGGAGACGGCAGCGGCAGGTGCTGCAGCGGGTGCTGCTGCGGAGGCGCCTGCGCCGGAGGTCATGACGCCAAGCTTGCCGCCGGCCTCAACGGTTGCGCCTTCGGGTGCGAGGACCTCGGTCAGGGTGCCTGCCGCGGGGGCGGGGACTTCGACGCTCACCTTGTCGGTTTCGAGCTCGCAGAGCATCTCGTCGGCTTGAAAGCTGTCGCCCACGTTCTTGTACCAGGTGCTGACGGTGGCTTCGGTGACGCTTTCGCCGAGCGTGGGTACCGTGATGTCGACGCTGGCGCCTCCAGATGCGGCAGCGGGCGCTGCTGCGGCAGGGGCGGCTTCGGCCTTGGGTGCCGCTGCTGCAGCGGCACCGCCTTCGGAGATCTGCGCCAGCAGGGCATCAACGCCCACAGTCGCGCCTTCTTCGGCGACGATCTCGCTCAGGGTACCAGCAGCGGGCGAGGGCACTTCAACCGTCACTTTGTCAGTTTCGAGCTCGCAGAGCATTTCATCGACCGCGACGCTGTCACCGGGCTTTTTGAACCAGGTGGCGACAGTCGCCTCAGATACACTTTCGCCCAGGGTGGGCACACGTACTTCGGTTGACATGGTGGCTAGTCCTTCAGGGTGAGCGCCTCGTCGACGAGGTCGGCTTGTTGTTTCTTGTGAGCAGATGCCAGGCCCGTGGCTGGCGACGCGGAGGTCGCGCGGCCGACATAAACCGGACGTTTGTGTTTGGCTTTGATGCGGCCGAGCACCCATTCGAGGTTCGGCTCAACATGGGTCCAGGCGCCTTGGTTCTTGGGCTCTTCCTGAGGTGTCAGGAAGAG
>JBCBFV010000333.1:0-1826 GCA_038527425.1 Pseudomonadota bacterium | reverse complement strand
GTGAACGGCGCCTATATCGAGGTCAAAGAGCTCTTGTCGCGCAAGCTACGGGAACGCGATCTGCCTAACGCACTGGGGCGCATCCGCCGCCACACCGCGCTTGTGCGTGGCACCACCCACGGCACGATGCTGCGCAACGATATCTACGATTTCGTGCGCATCGGCACCTTCCTTGAGCGCGCCGACAACACCGCGCGCATCCTCGATGTGAAGTACTACGTGCTCTTGCCTACGGCCTTCGGCGTGGGGTCTTCCATCGACAACGTTCAGTGGGAAACGATCCTGAGTTCAAACTCGGCCCGCGGCGGCTATCGCGCAGCCCATGGCAATAGCCCGCGCCCGCGTGAGATTGCGCATTTCATGATCCTCGATCGCCGCATGCCCCGCAGCCTCGCATTCTGCGTCTCCAAGATTCGCGATAATCTGGCTTATATCGCCGACGACTACGGCGCGCGGCAGCCGTCTCATGATCTGGCGGATGACCTGCACCGGTCGTCTGCGGGCCAAGACATCGACGTGATCTTCAACGAGGGGCTGCACGAATATCTGCAGGACTTCCTGATGCGTCTGGGTGCGCTCGCCCGCCAGATCGAGATCGACTACAGGTTCACCGCATGAGCAGGCTCGCCATCCGCCACGTCACCACCTACCGCTTCGACGGCGATCTGGCCCATGGGCTGCAACAGGTACGCAAATGGCCCAAAAGCGGGAACGGTCAGATCGTCCATTCCTGGGAGACCGAGATCACCGGCGGCAAGGTCGAGCTGAGCTACGACGACCACCACAACAACCGGATCGAGCTTCTGAGTTTTGATGCAGAGACGACCGAGCTCGTCATCGTCTCAAGCGGTGAGGTAGAGGTGGCCGATAACGCAGGCGTCGTGGGCCCGCACCGCGCCACAGCACCGCTCTGGCTCTACGAGCGTCCTACCGCGCGGACCAAAACAGGCCCGAACCTGCGCGCGATGCTCAAAGAGGTGAGCGCCGATCAACCGCTCGATAAACTCCACCAGCTGATGCAGCTGACAGCTGGCCGCGTGACATATGAGATTGGCGCGTCCGAGCCCACATGGACCGCCGAAGAGGCGCTGCAAGCGGGCAGGGGTGTGTGCCAAGACCACGCCCATGTCTTCGTCACCGCCGCCCGTGAGATGGGTTTCCCCGCCCGCTATGTGTCGGGTTATCTCATGATGGACGACCGCACCGATCAGGACGCCATGCACGCCTGGGCGGAGGCCCATGTGGAGGGGCTGGGCTGGGTCGGTTTTGATCCCTCGAACGGCATTTCGCCCGATGCACGCTACGTCCGCGTGGCCACCGGGCTTGATTACTCCGACGCCGCCCCCGTAAGAGGGATCAGACAAGGCGATGGCGGCGAAGCCCTCAGCGTCGAGATTCAAGTGGCCGAACAACCCCAGTGAGCTGCACGTGACTTATTGCGTCGGGATGGTCCTCGATCGAGGCCTCATATTCATGTCCGATACCCGCACGAACGCGGGGCTCGACAACATTTCTACGTACCGCAAGCTCACCACGTGGGAGGAGCCAGGCGAGCGCGCGATCACCATCATGACCGCGGGCAATCTTGCCACGACCCAGAGCGTGGTGAGCCTCCTGGACGAGCGCACCAAAGCGCCCGATGATCGCCAACCCTCGCTTCTCGCCGTGCCCTCGATGTTCCAGGCCGCGCGGCTCGTGGGCGACACGCTCCGCGAAGTGATCTCTCGCCAAGAAGAAACAGGCCAAAACGCCGATAGCTTTGGCGCGACCATCATCCTCGGGGGCCAGATCGCTGGCGGACCGCCAAGGCTCTTTCTGATCTACCC
>JBCBFV010000332.1:0-1846 GCA_038527425.1 Pseudomonadota bacterium | reverse complement strand
CTGCAACCTGCCCCTTAGGAGGGGGCTGCTCTATCCAGTTGAGCCACGGGACCGCACGCTGACGCTTATCTTCAATCCGTTGCTCTCTGGCCAGCCCTTTTGGCGCGGCGATTCAGGCTTTGGTATTCAGCACCGATTGAGAGTAAAGGTAGGAAAAGACCCGGAGATAAACCCACGTGAACGTCCCTCCCCGCCGCCCTCTGACCCTCCGCGATGTGTCGGAGGCGTCCGGCGTTTCCGAGATGACGGTGAGCCGCGTGTTGCGAAACCGTGGCGACGTGAGCGAGGCGACGCGCCAAAAAGTGCTCACCGCCGCCAAGACGCTGGGCTATGTGCCCAACAAGATCGCAGGGGCGCTGGCGTCGCAGCGGGTGAACCTCGTCGCTGTCATTATCCCGTCGCTGTCGAACATGGTCTTTCCCGAGGTCATGACCTCGATCTCCGACACACTTGACGGCTCGGGACTGCAGCCCGTGGTGGGGGTGACCAACTACCTGCCCGAGCGGGAGGAGCAGGTGCTCTACGAGATGCTCTCGTGGCGGCCGTCGGGCGTAATCATCGCGGGTCTGGAGCAGACCGAAGCCGCCAAGGCCATGCTGCGCAATGCCGGCTGCCCGGTGGTCCAGATCATGGATATCGACGGCACGCCTATCGACAGCGCCGTGGGCATCTCCCACCGTCGCGCGGGCCGTAAGACGGCAGAGCAGATCCTCAAGGCGGGCTACCAGAATATCGGTTTCCTCGGCACCAAGATGCCGCTGGATCACCGGGCGCGAAAGCGGTTCGAAGGCTTCACTGAGGCGCTCGCCAAAGGTGGCGTGCAGGTGGAAGATCAGGAATTCTACGACGGCGGCTCCGGTTTTGCGAAGGGCCGCGAGATGACGGCCCTGATGCTTGAGAGGAATCCGGAGCTCGATTTCCTCTACTACTCGAACGACATGATCGGGGCGGGCGGGCTACTCTACTTGCTGGAAAAAGGCTACGACATCCCGGGCCAGATCGGCCTCGCCGGGTTCAACGGCGTAGAACTTCTCAGTGGCCTGCCGATGCAACTCGCCACGATGGATAGCTGCCGGGCCGAAATCGGTCAGAAAGCGGCGGAGATCATCCGCGACCGTGTCGAAGCACCCGAAAGCGAGCCCGAGATCGTCGAGTTCACGCCCAAGATCGCCCCGGGAGAGACGCTCAAGCGCAAGCTGGGCTGATTGGCGGAAGGCGGCCCGTGCGCGTTCTGGGTCAGGCGGTACCTACCCACGCTGCGCTCTGCTGCCCCAGCTACTTTACCGCCCGCCGCTCCCTGCTACGTCCGCCCCCATGCTGTTGACTGTCAAAGATGTAACGAAGGCGTTTCCGGGGGATCCGCCGGTCGACGTGCTCCGAGGCGTTTCTCTGGAGCTTGAAGCGGGGGAGAGCCTCGCGCTTACCGGTGAATCGGGATCCGGGAAGTCCACCTTGCTCCATATCATCGGCGGGCTGGAAGTAGCCGATGGTGGCTCCGTCACGCTTGAAGGGACAGAACTCGTGGGGCTGCCGGATACCGCGCTTGCAGAGATGCGGCGCCGGGACATCGGTGTGATCTTTCAGCAGTTCAACCTGATCCCGTCCCTCACGATCCGGGACAACCTCACCTTTCACGCGCGCCTTGGCGGGCGAGCGGACAGTGCGTGGACGACGGCATTGGCCGAGGCTCTGGGCCTCGATGGTCTGCTTTCGCGATACCCGGAGCAGCTCCGCGCCCGCCTCTCGCGTGAGCTGAAGCATCAGCTCCATCACCCGGTCGCCCGTATCTTCGTCAAGGTTGCCGGTGGGTTCATCCGCGAGCACAAGGCGCGGCCTGCCGGCCAAG
>JBCBFV010000331.1:0-1879 GCA_038527425.1 Pseudomonadota bacterium | reverse complement strand
GCCAGAGGCCGTAGGCCTCTGCCGTATAGAGCACGCCGGTCACCTCAAATGCGTCGGACACCTCCGGGACTGCCATCCGTTCGATGGTCGCGCCCGCTGCACTGAGGCGGCCGACAGCGGCGGCGAAAGCGTTGGCCGGGCGGTCTTCGATGTCGTCAAATACAATGGTGTCAAGGATCAGGAACCGGCGCCCGGAGAGCGACGCGCCCTTGAGGTCTGGGGCATTCCCTGCCTCGAACGCGCCGAGCAGCAAAGCCGCATCTTCCACCGACCGCGTGAGCGGACCCACGGTGTCAAACCGCAGGCAAAGCGGGACGACGCCCTTCAGCGACACGCGCCCGGCGGTCGTCTTCAGCCCCACGAGGTCATTCCACGCGGCAGGGATACGCACCGACCCGCCAGTGTCCGACCCGATGCCCGCGGCGGCGAGCCCGTAGGCCACCGAGGCCGCCGCGCCGGAGGATGAACCACCCGAAATCAGATCAGGGTCATGGACGTTAGGCGAGGTCGCCGTGATCGGGTTGAGTCCAAGGCCGGAGAAAGCAAGTTCCGACATATGCGTTTTGCCGAGGCAGACGAGGCCCTGAGCCGTCGCCGCAGCCAGCACTTCGGCGTCTTGGTCGGGCATCCGGCCTTCGAGCAGGGCCGATCCAGCCTCTGTCGCGATACCTGCCGTATCAAAGAGGTCCTTCCAGGAAATCGACACACCATCGAGCGGCCCGAGGCGTTGCCCGGCGTCCGCGCGGGCCTTGGCTGCGCGCGCCTCTGCCAATGCGCGATCCTTCGTCATGCGAGCATAGATGCGGGGCGACAGCGGATGGTTGGCTGCTGCATCGAGATAGGCCTCCGCCAGCTCCACGGGGTCAAGCTCACCGCTCCCGATGGCGCGTCCCTGATCTGCTGCCGTCCGTGTCAGCCACTCCATGGCTCGCCTCCATTTACTTCCGCCTATTCATGGCCATATCAGGAAGAAATGGAACGCGACATCCTCATCACTGGCGGTGGCCTCATTGGATCCACCCTCGCACTTGGTCTGGCGCAGGCCGGGTTCAAAGTGACGATGCTCGATGCGCTGCCCAAGGCCACGCGGCGCAAAAAGGGCTTTGATGGCCGCAGCTACGCCATGGCCCTGGCTACGACGAAGATGTTGCGCGCGCTGGGCTTGTGGGAGGCGCTCGCGCCCAACGCTCAGCCGATGAATGCGATCAAAGTCTCAGATGGGCGTGCGGGCCAAGCACCATCGCCCTTCTTCATGCATTTTGACCATGCCGAGATCGGGACGGAGCCCATGGGCTACATGATCGAGGATCGTCATGCCCGCGTCGCGCTGCTTGAGGCCGAGGCGGCTGAGCCGAATTTCGAACATATCCCCGAGGCGCGCGTGGTCTCCCAAACGGTGGAGCCGGGTCGCGCGACAGTCACCCTTGAAGACGGGCGGGAGCTGTCAGCGACGCTACTTATCGGCTGCGATGGTCGCGCTTCAGGCACCGCAGCGCGGGCAGGCATCAAGCGAATGGGCTGGGCCTATGGCCAAACGGCGCTCGTCTGCGCCCTTCATGTTGAAAAGCCCCACGACGGCGTTGCGCATCAGCTTTTCTTGCCTGAAGGGCCGCTGGCGATCTTGCCGCTGACCGAAAACCGCGTGGGCGTGGTTTGGTCTGAATCGGAGGCCAACGCCGCCGCAATCGCCGGCCTCGATGATGCAGGCTACCTCGAGGTGCTGCGCCCCCGCTTCGGTGATTTCTTGGGAAAGATCAGCCTAGCCGGGGAACGCTTCACCTACCCCTTGGGGCTGTCACTGGCGCAAAGCTTTGTGGCCGATCGCGTCGCGCTTGTGGGCGATGCGGCGCACGGCATCCCAGCGTTCAGCCCCTGCCCC
>JBCBFV010000330.1:0-1886 GCA_038527425.1 Pseudomonadota bacterium | reverse complement strand
GGCCGCCGGTGTGAACCACGTCGCGTTGAACCTGCGCCTGAACCGCGCCCCCACTGAAGAGACATTGGAGCGTATCGCAGACGCGCTTCTCCCCCGTTTTCCCGCCCACGGAGCATGACATGACCAAGACGATCCTCATCACCGGCGCCACCGACGGCATCGGCCTCGAAACCGCCAAACGCCTCGCTGCGGACGGTCACAAAGTGATCCTGCATGGCCGGAGCCAAGCGAAACTCGACGCGGCACTTGGGATGGTGCCGGGCGGCACCGGCGTGCTCGCGGACTTCTCGAAACTAGACGAGGTGCGCGCCATGGCAGACGCCGTGGAAGGGCCCATCGATGTGCTCATCAACAACGCGGGTGTCTTGAAAGCACCGGTCACGATCACCGAAAGCGGTCTTGATATTCGCTTTGTGGTCAACGCCTTGGCGCCCGCTACGCTGACCGAAGCGCTGCTGCCAAAGCTTGCGCCCATTGCGCGCGTGCTGAACCTGTCGTCGGCCGCGCAAGCCAAGGTCGATATCGCCGCCATGGGCGATGGCCGCGCGATGGGCGACATGGACGCCTACGCGCAATCAAAGCTCGCCGTCACCATGTGGTCCGAAGAGATGGCCGCCCGCCACCCCGGCCTCGTCTTCATCGCGATCAACCCGGGATCGCTCCTCGCGACCAACATGGTGCGCGAAGGCTTTGGCATCGCGGGCTCCGACATCTCCGTCGGCGCCAATATCCTGATCGCTGCGGCCACATCGGACGATTTCGCGGACGCCTCCGGCAAATACTGGGACAACGACAACCGCACTTTCGCGCCGCCCCAAGCCGACGGCACGAATGCGGCGCGGCGTATGGCCGTAATAGCAGCCATCGAAGACCTCATCGCCTGACTTGCCTCTGCTGCCTCCCCGCGCCACTCTCAGCGCGCAGGGAGGCAGCTCAATGGCATTGAAGAAGACAGCCGCACAGATGGTCGAAGAGGCCCGCGCGCGCATCGAGGAAGTCGAAACCAAAGATCTCATCGCGCTGGTCGAGGATCCGGACACCGTGATCGTCGACATCCGCGATATCCGCGAACGTCAGCTCGGCCACATCCCCGGCTCGGTCCACGCCCCGCGCGGGATGGTGGAATTCTGGGTCGATCCCGACAGCCCCTACCACAAGGACGTCTTCGCCCAGGAGGGCAAGCGCTACGTCTTCCATTGCGCCTCGGGCTGGCGTTCCGCGCTCACGGTCGCCACGCTGCAAGACATGGGGTTCGAGGCCGCTCACCTGCGCGAAGGCTTTTCCACATGGGTGGAGCAGGGCGGTCCTGTCACAATCCCTGAAAAGAAATAACTGTGCTAAGCTGCCCCGGAGGAGGAGAGGACCATGAGCATTTCTGTTGATCTGTCCCTGAAACCCATCGTGACGGGCTTTTTTGACGAGGGATCGAACACGATCACCTACGTGGTGCAGGAACCCGATGGCGACGCCTGCGCCGTCATCGACCCGGTGATGGAATTCGATCAGGCCCGCGGGGCGTTGACCTTTGAAGGTGCCGATAAGGTCATTGATTTCATTCACGAAAAGGGCCTCAAGACCGAGTGGATCATCGAGACCCATGTCCACGCCGACCACCTGTCCTCCGCGCCGTATCTGCAAGAGAAGCTCGGCGGCAAAATCGGCATCGGCGCCAAAGTCATCGACGTGCAGGAGACCTTCGGGAAGGTCTTCAACGAAGGCACAGAGTTCCAGCGTGACGGCTCGCAATTCGATCAGCTCTTTGAAGATGGGGATCGCTATGAAGTGGGCGGGCTGAGCGCCTTCGCGCTTCACACCCCGGGCCACACGCCGGCGTGCATGGTCCATGTGATCGGCGACGCTGCCTTTACGGGCGACACGCTATTTAT
>JBCBFV010000329.1:0-1931 GCA_038527425.1 Pseudomonadota bacterium | reverse complement strand
AGGCCTGGCTCGCCGTCACCGGCGTCTTCGGCTTGGCCTTCCTTGGCCTCTCGATCTACGAGTTCGAGCACCTCTGGCACATCGGCGCCACGCCCATGGCCTCGGCGTTTTTGTCGAGCTTCTGGCTCCTCGTCGGCACCCACGGCCTCCACGTCGCCGCTGGCGCGATCTGGCTGGTGGTGCTTCTGGCACAGGTCCAGATCCACGGCCTGACCCATGAAAACATGCGCCGCATCGCGTGCCTGAGCCTCTTCTGGCACTTCCTCGATCTCATCTGGATCGCGGTCTTCAGCTTCGTCTACCTCACGGGAGTTCTGCTATGAGCGATCAAGCACATGGATCTCTGAAGAGCTACGGCATCGGGTTTGCCCTGTCGGTCGTGCTCACGCTCATTCCCTTCGGCCTCGTCCTCGGTGGCGCGCTGGAAGACAACATTGGCTGGGCCATCGCGATCATCTTCCTCTTCGGAGGGGCGCAGATCATGGTGCATGTTTACTACTTCCTCCACGTGACGCTGGGCGCCGAAGACGGCTGGCAAGCCATGTCGCTGGCCTTCACGGGGGTGCTTCTCGTCATCATCCTCGCAGGGTCGATCTGGGTGATGTTCCATCTGGAGCAAAACATGATGCCCGCAAATGAACTCATTGAGCGGGTCGAGCAATTGCCATGACGGGCGACGACCCGCGCCGCCCCCTTTGGGTCGACGCGACAATCCTGATCTTCGCCTTCATCGTCTTTGTGGTGATGGTGGGGCTTGGCAACTGGCAGGTGCAGCGGCTCGCGTGGAAGCTTGATCTGATTGAGGCGGTGGAGACCCGCGCCTTTGCAGCAGAGGTTCCCGCGCCTTCCGGCCCAGTCACAGAAGAAGGAGACGAATACACCCGCGTCGAAGCTACTGGCACGTTCGACTATGCCGAGACGCGCCGCGTGAAGGCGGTGACGGACCTTGGGCTGGGTTTCTGGCTCATGACACCGCTCGAAACTGCGGACCAGACAATCTGGGTAAACCGCGGCTTCATCCCTCAGAATTTCGACGGCGTGGCGTTGGAACCCGAAGGTCCCCAGCGCGTCACGGGCCTCCTGCGCATCACGGAGCCTGAAGGGACACTCCTCGAAAGCAACGACCCCGCCGAAGACCGTTGGGTCGCGCGGGATGTCGCGGCGCTGTCTGAGGTCGCAGGCCTCACCAGCGAGCCCTACTTCATCGACGCCGATCACCTCACCGCGCCAGGCACATTCCCGCGCGGTGGGCTGACGAATGTGGAGTTCCGCAACTCCCACCTCAGCTACGCGCTAACGTGGTACGCGATGGCGCTGCTCTTTGCGGCGGGCATGGTCTACGTGATCTGGGACCGCGTGCGCGCCCGCAAGCGGGGGCCGCGCCTCGTTTACGGAGAATAGCCGAAGGGATCGATGATCTCAGCCGCTGGGAAAAGGCGGCGCACGTCGCCCTCGGCATCCTTCAGGAAGATCAGCTTCACATTGGCCCCGGCGTCCATCGTGGCATAGGCCGCGAGCCCCTCCGCGCGGGCCTGCCAAAGCGTCTCCAGCACCTGCCAGCTCCCAGCCTTGAGGTAGGTGAGCGCCGGACGCGCGGCCATCATCGTGGCGTGCATAGCGAGCGCATTAGCCTCCGCCAAGGCGCCGAGCGTCGCGAAATCCTGCGCGCGGACGGCGGCTTCGATAGCCGCACAATCGGCCTCAGCCCGCTCCGGCCATGGGGGAAAGAGAGGTGACGTCGCCACCGTATGGCCCATCCCATCGCGGGAGCTTTGCGCCTTGGGGCCCGTATCCACCTTGATCAGCGCGATGCGGAAATCGGGCCAGGGTGCCTCTACCGGCACCGCGAAACTATCCATGCCCGCCGGGTCCGTGCCCCGATCCCACCGGACGAACCCGTGCCAGAAGGACCGGGTGGCCGAGCCCGAGCC
>JBCBFV010000328.1:0-1937 GCA_038527425.1 Pseudomonadota bacterium | reverse complement strand
CGGATCTTGTTTCTGTACGGCTCGCTTCGGGAACAAAGCTACTCGCGCAAGGTGTGCGAGGAAGGCGCGCGCGTGCTTCAGGCGCTTGGATGCGAGACAAAGCTCTTTGATCCCTCGGGGTTGCCCTTGCCCGATGACGGTGTGGATGCGGATCATCCAAAAGTTGCGGAGTTGCGCGAATTGGCGCTCTGGAGCGAAGGGATGGTGTGGTCATCGCCCGAACGGCATGGCTCGATCACCGGGATCATGAAGGCGCAGATCGACTGGATCCCGCTGTCTGCAATCGGCGGTATCCGTCCCACTCAAGGAAAGACGCTGGCGCTGTGTCAGGTGTCCGGTGGTTCCCAGAGTTTCAATACCGTCAACCAAATGCGCATTCTTGGGCGATGGATGCGAATGCTGACGATCCCGAACCAAAGCTCGGTGGCGATGGCATGGAAGGAGTTCGAGGGCGATCGGATGAAGCCGTCTTCGTATTACAATCGTCTGGTAGATGTGATGGAGGAGCTTGCGCGTTTTACCATCATGACGCGGGGGCGTGCCGCGGGCCTTGTGGATCGCTATTCCGAACGCGTTGAGACGCTCGAAGACGTGCATAAACGTGTGAGCTCGTAACAGGCCTCTTAGCCCGGGGCAGGCGGTGTCTGCCTCCGGCGGAAGTACAGGGCGCGAAGAAGCGCGGCGCGTGCTCTTAGGCGCGCTCTAGGATGGCCGAACCAACCGAATAGCCGGCGCCAAACGAGCATATGAGGCCCTTGTCGCCTGGGGCGAGGTCGGCTGAGTTTTGTGCGAAAGCGATGACGGAGCCTGCCGACGAGGTGTTGGCGTAGTCTTGCAGGATGTTGGGTTGTTCGCCGGCTTCCGGCTCGCGCCCCAGGACTTTCTTGCCGATGTAGTCGTTCATCGTCTTGTTGGCTTGATGCAGCCAGAGACGTTTGAGTTCGGTGTTGGCGACGCCCTCGTCGGCGAGGTGGTCTGCGATGTGGCGCGAGACCAGGGGCAATACCTCTTTGAAAACCTTGCGTCCGTTTTGCATGAATTGCATGTCGCGCCGGTCTTCCATCTGGCCGTGGGCACGGCGCAGGTAGCCGTTGTTATTGCGGATGTTGTTGGAGAATTGCGTGGCGCAGCGGGTGGATTTCACCAGGAAATTGTCGCCCTTCGCCTCATCGGCGCGCTCGATGACAAGCGCGGTGGCCACGTCGCCGAAAATGAAGTGGCAGTCGCGGTCACGCCATTCGAGATGGGCCGAGCAGATCTCTGGGCAGATCACGAGCGCTTTGCGTACTGAGCCTGCCCGCACCATGTCGCAGGCCGATTGCAGGCCAAACGTCGCCGACGAGCAGGCGACATTCATGTCGTAGGCAAAGCCGCCGGCACCGAGCAGGTCCTGAATTTCTACGGCGATGGCGGGGTAGGCGCGCTCGTGGTTGGAGGCCGCGCAGAGGATGCAGTCGATCTCGGACGCCTCGATGCCAGCCATTTCGAGCGCTTGGCGGGCCGCATCGACGCCCATCTCGGCCATCTGCGAGGGCGCATCGTCGGGCCGTGCGTCGAGTTTGGGGTGCATCACCTGTGGGTCGAGGATGCCCGTCTTATCAAGGACATAGCGGTTCTCGATCCCGCTGGCGGCCAGGATGAAATCGGCTGAGGAATGGGGAACCGGCTCCCGCTCGCCGGCAGCAATGGCAGCGGCGTGCTTTTCGTTCTCCAGATCCGCAAAGGCATTGAAGGCAACGACAAGCTCGTCATTGGTGATGACGTTCTCAGGCGTGAAGACGCCGGAACCGGTGATCGCTGGCTGGAACATGGCTGAGCCCTTTTTTGGCGGTTGTTAGACGCCTTTGCGGGCCGGGGGTCAACCTTGTGCGGGCGATGCGGCGTCCACGCGGTCCATGAGGCGGGCAATCCCGGCGTCCGAGATGCGTACAGGGTAG
>JBCBFV010000327.1:0-1985 GCA_038527425.1 Pseudomonadota bacterium | reverse complement strand
GGTGCGCCACCCGTTCTCGGCGGGCTACGATCTCAGCCGGATCGAGATCGACTGTGAAACCGATACACATGTCATCGAGGTCGGCCTCGACAAACGCTCCTCCCTCGACAGCGTTCAGCAAGCGCTGTTCGCGGCCTCGCTCACCGGAAAGACGCCTATGGTCTACATCATAGACACCGATGGACGCGTGGGAAAATACGAATACCGCATCCGCACGGCGGCCCAGATGGTGGGGATCGAGTATCGCACCGACACCGAGGACTGGATCTACCGCCAACAGATGACCCACTGGCTCCGCCACTACGACCCGTTGGCAACGGGCAAGCCCGTCACGCGCAGCGTGGCAGAGGGCGGCTAGGGCAGCGCGTCGCCCCAGTCAGACAGGCCTTTGCGGCCATCGTCGGTGAGGTCGTAGACCCCCTTTTCCACCTTCTGGAACCAGCCATAGTGGTTGTTGCGCATGATGGTCGTGGCTTTGGGCACGCCTGTGGCTTTGGCGATGATGGCGCCCTTCTCTGCCCCGCTCGTGGCCAGATAGGCCGCGCACTTCAACGCGTCTTGGCGGTAGCCCGTGACAATGCCGTGCCGCGTTGCGCCGCCCGCGTTCGGATCACCGTCCAAGCGCTCAAACTCCCGCAACAGCCGGGTCTTCTTTTTCTTGTTCTTGCGCGGCGCGTAGGGGCCGGGGTCGGCGTGAACCTCCAAAAGGCCATCGGCGCGCACCGTCATCACGCCCAGCCCAAGCCGTCGCGCTAGGCGCAGATTATCGCGGAGCGCGCGTTTCCCCTTGGGGCGCGGCACGCAGAGGTAGACGTGATCGCTCACGCCCAACCGGTCGATCCCTTGGTGAAAAAGGCTGAGCGAAAAGCCGGTCTTGAGCTCGACAATCAGCGGTGGCTCGTCACCGCGCAGGGCAACCACATCGGCAGCCCCTACCTCGCCTTTCACGGCATAGCCCTGCCCCTCAAGGTAGGCTTTCACAGGGGGATAGAGATCTGCTTCGCGCATGGGGGCACCCTAGCGAAGGACCCCGGCAAGATCACGTGCGATCCTGCCGGGGCCAGAGCGTATCAGCGCCCGCCGGTGCGACCGGGGAAGCGTGGCGGAC
Organism: Pseudomonadota bacterium; assembly: GCA_038527425.1. GTDB lineage: Bacteria > Pseudomonadota > Alphaproteobacteria > Rhodobacterales > Rhodobacteraceae > Shimia_B. The sequence goes on along the minus strand of JBCBFV010000327.1, from coordinate 877 downwards.
GCCCGCCCCTTGTCTTACCTTTGGTTGCGCCTTTGCGGTGCGGTGCGCGGGGGTCAAACCCCGGGCGATCGCGCGACACGCGCTTCAGAGCTTCAGGCAAAAGGCGGGATGCGCCCGCAGGCGGGGTGGGTTTCTTGAAATCAGGCATGGAGGCCTCTCGGATTGAGTATATTTCGAGCCACTCTTGGCTCAGACGACGGGGATCAGGCGCGCTGGTTCATTCTCAGGGCACTCCTCTCTTGCGAGTTGGATTGCAGGGTGAGCGGTTCAGCCGCGGATCGTCATCGTCAGGATACTCCTTTGTCCGTGGAGACGTGTTACGCCACAGGCCTTCACGCGTCAAATTCTCCCCGCGCGAGTGGGTGACATCACGAGGGCCCGGCGCTATACGGCGCGCGAATTCGATACACGCGAGGCGCGCAGCAATGATCAAAGTCTTTGGCCACAAATCCCCCGACACCGACTCCACAGGCAGCCCCATCATCTGGGCTTGGTATCTGAACCAGGTGAAGGGTGAAGCGGCTGAGCCCGTTCTGCTGGGCGAGCCGAATACCGAAGCCGCCTTTATGCTTAAGCGCTGGGGCCTCGAGAAGCCTGCGATCATCAGCGACGTGGCCGAGGATGAGCCGGTCGTGATCGTCGACACCAACAACCCGGCAGAGCTGCCCGACGCCATCAACAGCGCCGACATCCGCGCCATCATCGACCACCACAAACTGGTGGGCGGGCTCGAGACCAAAGGCCCCATCGATATCCGCATTGAGCCGCTGGCCTGCACGGCCACGATCATGTGGAAGATGATCGGCAAAGACATGGCCCAGATGCCTGAGGGCGTGAAGGGCGCGATGCTAAGCTGCATCCTCTCTGACACACTGGA
>JBCBFV010000326.1:0-2001 GCA_038527425.1 Pseudomonadota bacterium | reverse complement strand
TATCTGCCGCGAGTTTTGCGATCACCTTATCGGTGAGTTCGCGCGTTACGGAGCCAGTTTTGCGAGCGGATGCGTCTATGCGCAGAACGGTCTTTGCCATGTCAAAATCCTTAGGTCGGTGGGCTTGCTGCCCTCATGCCCATGTGATCTACTCTCTCTTGTGGCGCACGCAATATGCGATTATAGACGTGTCATGTGAAGATTTGCACATTGAGGACCTCATGGACAACTGGGACGAAGTACGTACCGCCTTTCAGGTGGCGCGCCTCGGGACTGTTAGTGGCGCGGCGGAGGTGCTCGGCGTGCACCACGCAACTGTCATCCGTCATATTGATGCTTTGGAAGGCAAACTCGGGGTGAAGCTGTTTCAGCGTCACGCGCGGGGATATACGGCGACGGAGGCAGGCAATGACCTGTTGCTCGTCGCGCAAACGACTGACGACCAATTCTCTCAGCTCGCCGGGCGGCTGAAGGGCCGCGGGGCCAGCGTGACGGGGGAGCTCGTTATTACCTCGCTCGCGACGTTTTCGCCCATGCTCGCGCCGGTGTTGGCGGCGTTTCGCGCCGAACATCCCGAGCTGACGGTACGCTATCTGACGGGCGATCGCCTGTTCCGGCTGGAGTACGGCGAGGCCCATGTCGCGATCCGGGCGGGCACGGCGCCGGACCAGCCGGACAATGTGGTCCAGCCCTTCGTGCGCCAGGCCCTCGCGCTCTATGCCTCGGATTTCTACAAAGAGACCTACGGCCTCCCGAAAGACGAGAGCGAATTCAAGGACCACTATTTCGTGGGCCACGACTCTGAGACGCGTGCGCCGTTCAACATGTGGCTGCGCGAGACGGTGCCGCTCGAGAACATCGTCTACCGCACGGCAGATAATCGGTCGAACGAGGACGGTGTCGTTGCGGGCGCGGGCATCGGGTTCCTGCCCGTGAAGGTGGCTGAGCGCTATTCGAACCTCACGCAGGTTGAACCACCGCGACCGGAGTGGAGCGCGCCGCTGTGGCTCGTCACCCATGTCGACCTGCACAGAACAGCGAAAGTTCAGAGCTTCCTCACCTTCCTGAAAGCCGCGTCCCGGGACTGGGAGGTTTGAGCCCGGCCGCGCGGGGCCATGCCGCCATGTTCGCCTTTTCGGCGCTCGTGGCGGGGAGCTTCGCGCTGGGCGTTCTTGCGGCGAACCTTCTCGCTCCTGCGGCGCTCAATGCGGTTCGGTTTCTGATCGCGGCGTTGGTCATTGGTGGCCTGGGGCTGGCGACGGGGGCCTTTCGCCGTGCGGATCTCGCGGCACCTTGGCGGTATCTCGTCCTTGGCGGGCTCTTTTCGACTTACTTCGTCTTGATGTTTGAGGGGCTGAAGACGGCGCCGGCGGTATCGGCGGCGGCGGTCTTCACGCTGACACCTGTGATGGCGGCGCTCTTTGGCTGGTTGCTGCTCAAGCAGGTCACCACGCGTTGGATGGCTTTAGCGCTGCTCATTGGGGCTTTGGGTGCGCTCTGGGTCATTTTTCGCGCCGATCTCGCCGCGCTTCTCGCGTTCGAGGTGGGGCGCGGTGAGGTGATCTACTTCTGGGGCTGCGTGGCTCATGCGATTTACACGCCCATGGTGGCCCGCTTGAACCGGGGGGAGAACCCGATCGCGTTCACCTTTGGCATGCTCCTCGCGGGCACCTTGATCCTCGGGACCCTCGGCGCGCCCTCGATCCTCGCGACAGAGTGGGGGGAGCTGCCCCGGATTGTGTGGATCACCATCCTCTACACGGCGCTTGCGGCCAGCGCGGCGACGTTTGTGCTGTTGCAATACGCCACGCTCAGGCTGCCGTCGGCGAAGGTCATGGCCTATACCTATCTGACGCCGAGCTGGGTGATCCTTTGGCAGATCGCGCTGGTGGGGGAATTGCCTGCGCCACTGATCCTTGTGGGCGTGGCGGCGACGGCGGGCGCGTTGCTGATGCTGCTCAGGTCTGAGGCCTAGGCGCTCTGGTCCGGCAGCTCTTTGGC
>JBCBFV010000325.1:0-2013 GCA_038527425.1 Pseudomonadota bacterium | reverse complement strand
GAGCGGACGCTGGCGGCCTCCTGCATCCGCCAGCCCACGCCTGGCATGGTTGTCACGACAGACAGTCAACGCGCGACCATGGCGCGGGACATGGTCATGGAGATGCTTGTCACCGATCAGCCTGAGCGCGACGTCTCCCACGACAAGTCTTCTCACTTCTGGGACATGGCGGAAGGCACTGAAGCACCGCGTTTCCCAAAGCTCGAAGAGGGGCGCATCCCGCTTCTCGACGATAGCCATGTGGCCATGTCGGTGAACCTGGACGCTTGTATTCAGTGCGGGCTCTGCGTGCGGGCCTGCCGCGAGGTTCAGGTCAATGATGTGATCGGCATGGCTGGTCGCGGTGCGGATGCCTACCCGGTCTTTGATTTTGGCGATGATATGGGCGCGTCGACCTGTGTGGCCTGTGGCGAATGCGTTCAGGCCTGCCCGACAGGGGCTCTGATGCCCTCATCCGTCACGCCCGGCGCAGGGGCGGGTGACAGCAAAGACTACGACAGCGAAACCGAGAGCGTCTGCGCTTTCTGCGGTGTCGGCTGCCAGATCTCGATCAAGGTCAAGGACGGCAAGGTGAAGTATGTCGAGGGTATCAATGGCCCGGCCAACGAAGGGCGGCTCTGCGTCAAAGGACGCTTTGGCTACGACTACATCCACCACAACCACCGCCTTACAAAGCCGCTGATCCGGCGCGAAGATGCCCCTGCGAAGGGGCTCAACGTCGACCCGGGCAACCTGATGACCCATTTCCGCGAGGCGAGCTGGGACGAAGCGCTCGATTTTGCAGCCGGCGGGCTAAAAGGCCGGGGGCGCGAAGTGGCGGGTTTTGGCTCGGCCAAGTGCACCAATGAAGAGGCCTACCTCTTCCAGAAATTCATCCGGCAGGGGTTCCTCCACAACAACGTGGATCACTGCACGCGTTTGTGTCACGCGTCCTCCGTCGCGGCACTGATCGAGAATGTGGGCTCGGGCGCGGTGACGGCCACGTTCAACGAGATCGAGAATGCGGACGTCGCCATCGTGATCGGGGCGAACCCGCTGGAGAACCATCCCGTCGCTGCGACCTATTTCAAGCAATTCACCAAGCGCGGCGGCAAGCTGATCGTCATGGACCCGCGGGGCCAGGCGCTTAAGCGGTTCTCGACCCATATGCTGCAGTTCCGGCCCGGCGCGGATGTGTCCATGCTTAACGCGATCATGCATGTGATTGTGGAGGAGGGGCTCTACGACCAGCAATATATCGAGGGCTACACCGAGAACTGGGAGGCCGAGAAAGCGCATCTGGCGGCGTTCTCGCCTGAAGCAATGTCCGAGATCTGCGGCATCGATCCTGAGACGCTTCGTGCCGTGGCGCGCGACTTCGCAAAGGCCAAGGCCGGGATGATCTTCTGGGGCATGGGCGTCAGCCAACACATCCACGGCACCGATAACTCGCGCTGCCTGATCTCGCTTGCGCTGATGTGTGGCCATGTCGGGCGCCCGGGCACGGGGCTGCACCCGCTGCGGGGGCAAAACAACGTGCAAGGCGCCTCGGACGCGGGCCTGATACCGATGTTCCTGCCCGATTATCAGAGCGTTATGGACGATGGGGTCCGGTCGGCGTTCACAGATGTCTGGGAGGCCGGAGACTTCTCCAATGAGAAGGGCCTGACGGTGACCGAGATCATGGACGCCGTCCATGAGGACAAGATCAAGGCCATGTATGTTTTGGGCGAAAACCCGGCGATGTCGGACCCAGATGTAGAGCATGCGCGGGATGCGCTGGCCAGGCTCGACCACCTCGTGGTGCAGGATATCTTCCTCACCGAGACCGCGAACTATGCCGACGTGATCCTGCCGGCCTCCGCTCTTTATGAGAAGTCCGGCACCGTCTCGAACACGAACCGCACCGTGCAGATGGTGCGCCCGGCGGTGGCGCCTCCGGGCGAGGCCAAGGAAGACTGGTGGATCGAGGTGGAGCTCGCCAAGCGGTGCGGCCTGCCTTGGACCTACACGCACCCGTCGGAGGTCTTCGCT
>JBCBFV010000324.1:0-2026 GCA_038527425.1 Pseudomonadota bacterium | reverse complement strand
GTGGCGGTGGTGATCCCGTCGCTGTCGAATATGGTCTTTCCAGAAGTGATGACGGGGATCTCCGACACGAGGTTCACCCGCTGCGAGGCCAGCGCACCGGCAATCTTGTTGGGCACGTAACCAAGCGTCTTAGCAGCACTGAGCACCTTGGCGCGGGTCGCCTCGCTCACATCGCCCCGGTTCCGCAGCACGCGGCTGACCGTCATCTCGGAAACACCAGACGCCTCGGAGACATCACGCAGGGTCAGGGGGCGGCGGGGTGGAACGTTCACGATGGCTTATCTCCGAATTTGCCTAGTCTTATCGCCTTTCGGTGGGGATTTCCAAATCCTGAATTCAGCTAAAGGGTCTGGCCAGAGTTGCCGGGATGAAAGATAAGATGCGGCAGCGCGGTCCCGTGGCTCAACTGGATAGAGCAGCCCCCTCCTAAGGGGCAGGTTGCAGGTTCGAATCCTGCCGGGATCGCCACTCATTTTGCGCTGGATCGTCACTCGCTGGATGCGTAGCACACGGCTTGAAGCTTGTTCCCATCCGGATCACGGACGTAGGCGGCATAGTAGTTTTCGCCGAAATGCGGGCGCGGTCCTGGCTCGCCTTCGTTGCTGCCGCCCAAACGGAGCGCGGCTTCATGGAAGTCCCTCACGCTTTGCTTTGTGTCCGCGACAAAGGCCACATGTGTGCCATTTCCCCAAGTTGCAGGGCGGCCATCTTCTGGGGTGTAGATGTAAACCGTTGGCATGCCGCCCTTCTCGTATGCAGGTGGCTTGCCCGGCGGTTTCGGGAGTCGGTTAAAGCCGAGCACGCCAAGAACCTCATCGTAAAAGCGAGCGGATCGCTCTGAGTCATTCGTTCCAAATGTGATGTGGCTAATAACTGACATGCGAAATGCTCTCCTTGCTTTATGAAAGAATAAAACAAGAACATCAGCCTTGCAATCCAACCGAGAAGGTTGGCTACGTCATCATAAAAGTTGCCGTTAGCACGACCGGCGAGAACGCTCACTTTGTCCGCGTTGCCTCACCGGAACCGAAATGAACCCTCGGCGGTTAGCCCAGAAACGCGTGCAGGGCCTCGGCGGCTTCTTCGGAACGCTCGAAATGCATGAAGTGGCCGCATCCTTCGAGCGCTGCGAGTTGCGCGTTAGGGAAAGCGGATTGCATGGCCTCGACGTCTTTCAGGGGCACCATGCGATCCTCGATGGCGGCGAGCAGGAGGACGGGCACGTCGATCTCGGGCAGACGCTCGCGCAGGTCAACTTTGGCGCAGGCGGTGAAATCATTCACCAGCACCTCAGCGCCCGAGGTCGTCATGCGGCGGCGCACCACTTCGCGGTACATGGGCATCGTCGACTTGTGCCAGCACGCGCGGGAGATTGCGCCGACGGTGGCGTCCGTGTTGGTGGCGAGACCATCAAGCAGGTCCTGGCTCACATACATCTTCGCCCCGCCGCCAATCAGGCAGATCGAGTGCAACCGGTCTGGCTCCGCGAGCGCTGCCGCGATGGCGATGGCGGCGCCCATGGAGTGACCCACAAGGCAGACGTTCTTCAGATCATGCTCTACGAGGAAGGCCGAGACCGCGGCGGCGTATTCCGCAACATCATCGGTGCTCGCGCCGTCGCTGTCGCCATGGCCGGGCAGATCAAGCGCATAGACGGGCCGCGATTGCAGGACATGGCCCCCTTGGCCCGGCGCGCGCGTCTTCCCCTCCTCCGGGGCGGCGGTGATGTTGCGCCACGGGATCGCATAGTCGAGATGCGAGCCCCCCGCCCCGTGGATCAGGACGAGCGTCGGCGCATCGTCTGCGGCTTGAACGCCGTTATACGTGAAATGCATGCTCATCCCCCCGGTTTTGCCCTCTTTAGGAACCAGACAGGGGCCAAAAATGCCCATACGCGACATCTGACTGTTCAGATGGCAGAAACGGTGCGTTTTCCTACTCTCCCGCGAAGCTGTGATACTTAACGAAACGTTAACTGAGTCTTGGGGCCTCGCGCTGCTTGTTTTGTTTGGGTGCCCGTTCCGAG
>JBCBFV010000323.1:0-2036 GCA_038527425.1 Pseudomonadota bacterium | reverse complement strand
CCTTCGGCGCATGGTTCGACCGCGCATCTGACGCACTCATCGCGGACCAACGTGCCTTCTGGATCCTGCTCCTGGCGATCCTCGTCCTGAAGGGACCGGGTCCACTGTCAGTGGACCGCCTTCTCTTCCGTCGCGAAGAGGTCTAGCGCCAGCTCTCTTCAACATCGGCAGACCAGCCCAACGTCATACGCCCGCCATCCATGATGAGCGGGCGTTTCATTAGCGTAGGTTCGTCTTTGAGAAGCTCGAGCGGATCGCGCGCCCGGGCGGCCTCATCAAGGCCGCGCCACGTCGTGGACTTGCGATTAACAAGCGCCTCACCGAACTCGCTGAGGGCCGCGGTGAGCACATCCGCTGGCACGCCATCCGCGCGCACATCCACGAATTCGGCTGCCGGGAGCGCTTTGCGGGCTTTCCGGCAAGTGTCACACGATTTCAATCCGTAAAGCTTCATTACCGATCCCCTTGTCTTTCAAGGCGCAGGCCTATCTTTCCTAACAGGCGCATACAACTGGTGCGACACAGACCCGCCCTGGCTCCCGGCGGTACGAGAAGGAGAAAGCGATGCCAAACGGCACCGTGAAGTGGTTCAACACCACCAAAGGTTATGGCTTTATCGAGCCTGAAGGTGGCGGCAAGGACGTGTTCGTCCATATTTCCGCGGTAGAGCGTGCAGGCCTTACAGGTCTTGCAGACAACCAAAAGGTGACTTTCGAGGTCATCGAAGGCCGTGACGGCCGCACCATGGCTGGCGATCTCAAGGCAGAGTGATTTTGGGCGGCGCCTCAGGCGCCGCACCCCTTAATCGATGAGGGCGCGGAACTCGCGCCATTCGCCTTTGGACATGCCGGAGCTCTCCTGAGTGACCTCCTCGCCTGCCAGCATCTTCCTTACACATTCCATGGCACGTGCACTCAGCGTGGCGCCACCCAGACGGTAGTCCTCAAAGGCGCCGTAGGCCAACGGCACCCAGTCCGCCACGATCTTGCACATCTCCTCGGCGTAGACGCGGATCTCGTATTGCGCGTGGCTGTCCGCACGCAGGCGCAGGAAGTGGAAGAGATTGTGCAAATCGACCTTCCAATACCACTGCGTATAGATGTTGGTGGGCAAGTTCATCCGCGCCAGTTCGCGCGCGAGGCCTTGCTGGCCGTCATCTGAGATCATCGCCTCATAGTTGTCGTAGCTGCGCGTCGAATCCGCCTTCAAGATCTCCAGTACGCGTGCAGCTTCTTCGCCTTCCAAAAGCGCGCCGCGCCCCTGGTTGTTCACCGAAGACTGCGCTGCCACATGCTCGGGCGCAGGAATGTAGAACTCGCGATCAAGGATCGAATAGCGGGCGGAATACTCGTTCACGTTCGCTGTCCGGTGCCGGATCCACTGGCGGGCCACAAAGACGGGCAGCTTTACGTGCAGCTTGATCTCGCACATCTCGAACGGCGTCGAATGCCAATGGCGCATCAGGTAACGGATCAGACCCTCGTCGTTTGAGACGTGCTTCGTGCCTTCGCCGTAGCTTACCCGAGCCGCCTGAACGATCGCGCTGTCATCGCCCATGTAGTCGATCACCCGGACGAAACCGTGGTCGAGAACTTCATGCGCTGTGTAGAGCCTCTGCTCCATTCCCGGGCTCACTGCCCGCAGGGTCTGAGCGCCGCCTTCGCGTTGTGCCGCGATCTGATTTTTCTGGTCGTCTGACAGCGCCATCCGTGTCCCCCAAAATAACGAGTCTAAGGGGACCATATATGCGCTGACAAACGGGGGGAACCGCTATAAGATACCGGAAACAAAGACAGCGCCACGAAGGTGCAATAACGTTTCGGGGACGACGAGCATGGCAAAGCAACTCCTGAAGTGCGTCACTCTATTGGGGGCAACGGCCCTCGCAGGCTGTGGTGGCTCGCCTTTCATTCTGGACGAGGTGGCCAACCTCGAGGCTCAGGATCCGAACACCGTGAACTCGCGGTTCCTGTTCGATCCCGGTCGGAAGCTGACCATGAACTCCGTGGTCTACGACGAAGACACCGACGAACTGG
>JBCBFV010000322.1:0-2060 GCA_038527425.1 Pseudomonadota bacterium | reverse complement strand
TTTCAGTCGCAGCCAAATCGTCCGCTCTACACCAGGTTGACCGGGGTTTGCGCGGCGCGGCGCTTGGTTCGTCGGCGATTTGAAGTGCAGGTTGCCAAAGCCACCATTGCCGCCACGCGCAAGAAGCACGCGCTGACCGACCTCATAGAGGTCCGCAATCACCGTTTCTTCGTCTTCGTCGAGGACCTCGGTGCCCACCGGTAGTTTCAGAACAATGTCACCGCCATCCTTGCCGGTCCGCTGCGCCCCCATGCCCGCCTGACCGTTCTTGGCAAAGAAGTGCTGCTGGTAGCGGAAGTCGATGAGCGTGTTGAGGCTGGGCACGGCTTCAGCCCACACCGAGCCCCCCTTGCCGCCGTCGCCACCATCTGGCCCACCGTATTCGATGTACTTTTCGCGGCGGAACGACACGCAACCGCCCCCGCCAGCGCCGGAGCGGATGTAGACTTTTGCAAGGTCGAGAAACTTCATGGGGTCGTCCGATACAGCAAGCTTGGTGTGCTCTGGCCCAAATTCAGCACGCGTGCAACGGGCACGACGCCTGAAGGGACAGGTTAGCGCTGAGAGCTGCCTTTTGACGGCCGCGCCCCAACAGCGGGAGCTTATGGGTGCGCGGTGGCATCATCGTCAGTCCTTGAGGCGCTTATGGTAGGTCCAGGTGTTGACCGTTGCCTCACGCGACACGCTGTGTGCCTCGGCGTCCCCGACGTAAGTAAAGCCGCAGTGCGTCAGCACCCGCGCAGAGGCCGGGTTGTCCTGAAAGACGGAGCCAAAGATCGTATCGCTGTCCTGCGGGTTGGCTGCGAGCAAGGCCGCAACGGCTTCGCGTGCGAGGCCCATCTGCCAGAAAGCAGGCGCGATCCAATAGCCGATCTCGGACTGCGAACGGTCCATCCGTTCGAGGCCGATGAGACCCACGAGTTCAGCGAGGCCCGCCGCCAAACCGTCGAGCACCCAAACGTCTTCCACGCGGTTGGGATCAAGCGCGCCTTTGATAAAGGCCTCAGACGCACCCGGGGGCAGCGGGTGAGGAATGCTCGTCGTCATGCGTGCCACACGCTCGTCACCTGCATAGAGGTCGAGAAGCCCACGGTCGGAAATGCGCAGCGGGCGCAGCACGAGGCGTGGCGTCTCGATCGTGACTTGGCTCGTGATCGGTTCTTGGATCATGACGGATCTCCTGCGGCGGCGAGCGCGTAAATCACACTCAGAACTGTGAGGGCGGCGAGCGCCCAGAAAAGGTATTTCTCGCCCGGATGGCCGGACAATGTCTTTGCAATCAGCTCACCCGCGCCCGTCCAAATCGGGTGAAGCACGATCTGGCAGGTGGCGAGCACCAGCGCGACGGTAAGCGTCGCGGTCAGTGGGTCGGTCCCCGGTGCAATAAAGCTCGTGAAGGCCGTAGTGATCATGGCCCAGGCCTTGGGGTTCAGCGGGTGCACAACAAGGCCCGCGACGAAGCCGGGTGCCGCGGCCTCACTTTGGCCAGGGGCAAGACGCATGTTGGCGACCTTCCACGCGAGCCAGCAAATGTAGGCCGCCGATGCCCATTTGAGCGCGGTGAATACAGCCGGCGCCTGTTCGGCCAACTCGAGAAGGCCAAAACCCAACGGCCAGATGATGAGCTGCTTTCCCACGACAACGCCCGCCACGAAGGGCAGCGCGCGACGCAAGCCGAAGCGCGCGCCCGTGGCAAGCAAAGCCATATTGGCCGGGCCCGGCGTACCCACTTGCGAGGCTGAGAAAGCAAAAAGCGCCAGCATCACGCACGCCTCGCGGCGAAGTCCGACGCGATGAGGCCAAGGAGCACATCGTCGTGCCACTCAGAGCCGATGAGGGCAGACTGACGCTCAACGCCTTCCTGTACGAAGCCGATCTTCTCATAGGCGCGGATGGCGCGGGCGTTGAAGGCGAGCGCACGCACCGACAGCCGGTTCAGCCCGAGCGGGCCAAGCGCGAACTCGGCCACAGCCTCCATCGCCTCGGCGCCGAGGCCCTTACCCAACAGGTTCTCATCAAGGAAGCCAAGCGCCAAAGACGCGCGTTTGTCGGCCCAGTTC
>JBCBFV010000321.1:0-2060 GCA_038527425.1 Pseudomonadota bacterium | reverse complement strand
GACGGCGGAGGTCCCTATGGCAAAAACAATTCTCATTACCGGCTGCTCCAGCGGCATCGGCTACGACTGTGCGATCTTCCTCCGCCAGAAAGGTTGGCGCGTGTTTGCGTCGTGCCGAAAAGAGGAAGACTGCGCCCGCCTCCGCGAAGAGGGCTTCGAGGCCCCACGCATCGACTATGAAGACGAAGCCAGCATCGAAGCAGGGCTAGCCGAGGTGCTCGAAGCCACCGGCGGCACACTCGATGCGCTTTTCAATAACGGCGCCTATGCGATCCCCGGCGCGGTGGAGGACCTGCCCCGTGCAGCGCTTCGCCAGAACCTTGAATCGAACCTGCTGGGCTATCACGACCTCACCTGCCGTGTGATCCCTGTGATGCGCGCCCAGGGCCACGGGCGCATCCTGCAATGCTCGTCTGTTCTCGGGTTTGCGGCGCTGCGCTGGCGCGGCTCCTACAACACGACGAAATTCGCCCTCGAGGGCCTCAATGACACGCTGCGGCTCGAGCTGCGCGGCACAGGCATCCACCCGATCCTTATCCAGCCCGGGCCGATCGGGACCGAGATCCGCCGCAACTCCATCCCGCATTTCGAGAAGTGGATCGATTGGGAGAACTCCGCCCTCCGCAATCTCTACGAGAAAGCCCTGCGTCCGCGGCTCTATGCCGAAGACAACGGCCCGGATCCTTTTGAGCTCACCCCGCGCGCGGTCTCCATCAAAGTGCACACCGCGCTGATCACCCCGCGCCCGGCCGCGCGCTACAAAATCACGACGCCGACATACGGTATGGCGATCATGCGTCGCATTTTACCTCGCTCAATCATGGACAATCTCCTTGCCCGACTGTGAGGCCGACTTAGCTCGCTGTGAAAGGATGATATCATGCAAGAACCCCTCCTCATAATAGCGATCCTCGCCGTCGTCCTCGTGGGCGTCATCCTCGCCGTGGGCATTGGCTCCTTCGCGCGGGGCGGTGAGTTCAACAAGAAGAACGCCAACAAGATCATGCGGCTTCGGATCGTTGCCCAAGGCGTGGCCCTGATCCTGATCATGATCCTCATCGCATCGCGCGGCTAACCAACAGGAACCCTAGAATGGTCGTACTTTCAAAGATCTACACCCGTACTGGTGATGCGGGTGAAACGGCGCTCGGCAACGGGTCCCGCGTGGCCAAGCATTCTCAGCGGGTGAATGCCTACGGCACCGTGGATGAGGTGAACGCCACCGTCGGCATGGCGCGCCTTCATAGCGAAGGTGAGATGGACGCCCAGCTCTCGGCCATCCAGAACGACCTCTTCGACCTCGGCGCGGACCTCTGCCGCCCGGATATGGAGAAAGACGCGGACGCCGAATACCCGCCGCTGCGCGTGACGGCCGCTCAGGTGGAGCGCCTTGAGGCCGAGATCGACGCCATGAACAAGCGCCTGTCACCGCTCAAGAGTTTCATCCTGCCGGGCGGTTCCGCACTGGCCGCGCATCTGCACCTCTGCCGCACCGTGACCCGCCGCGCCGAGCGTCTGTCCGTGGAACTCGGCACCGTAGAAAGCGTGAACCCTGCAGGCGTCAAATACCTCAACCGCCTGTCCGACTGGTTCTTCGTCGCCAGCCGCATCGCCAACAATGACGGCGAAAGCGACGTCTTGTGGGTTCCGGGCGCGAACCGCTGAAAGCGGCGCGGGTGTCAGTGGCACTCGCGGCGACCGGAAGTGCGGAGCCGGTGGAAGCGAACCGCTAAAGGCGCCCCTATCCCCGCAGACGACCACTTCTCTGAAGATTGACAGAAGCACCCCGCGCGAAGCGCGCCCCCTCCGGTCCAAGCCTGAAAGGCGCAGGAGGGAGGCGGGCGGGCCCGCTCTCACCAAAATCAGGAAAAGACGCGGTAGTAGAGCCAGTCCGGCCAGAACTGCGACACGCGGAAAAGAAGCGAGAACCCGTAAGGGAAGCTCTTCTTAAAGCCGCCAAGCTTCATGTGATCAAAGAACTCCCGCGCGGCCTGATCGGGCTCCATGATGAAGGGCATCTTGAAGTTATTCTTGTCGGTCAGCCGCGTCTTGATGAAGCC
>JBCBFV010000320.1:0-2098 GCA_038527425.1 Pseudomonadota bacterium | reverse complement strand
TTCGCCGGGCAGGCGGAGGCCTTTTGCGAACTGACCGCGCCGCTCGGCATCACGTATGGTGCGGAAGAGGTCGTCGAGTTCCGCCGCCCGGCCTGATCAGGCCTCGATCATCGCACGCAGCTCGGCAACCTTTTCGCCCAGCAAACCGGTGTCGGCGCGCGTTTCTACGTTCAAGCGCAGCAAAGGCTCTGTGTTGGACTTCCGCAGATTGAAGCGCCAATCGGGGTAGGCGACCGAGAGGCCGTCGAGGTGGTCCACCTCGCCCTCGGGTCCGTATTTTGCTTCGATCGCGGCCATGGTGGCGCCTGCGTCTTCCACACGGAAGTTCATCTCGCCGCTCGACGGGAACGCAGCGCGCATGCCTTCGATCAGCTCTTTGAGCGATTTCCCCGTCCGAAACATCCAGCTCACCACGAGGAGCCAGGGGATCATGCCACTGTCGCAGTACATGAAGTCGCGGAAGTAGTGGTGGGCTGACATCTCCCCACCGTAGGCAGCATCGACCTCCCGCATCTTCGCTTTGATGAGCGCATGGCCGGTGCGGGAAACAACGGCCTCGCCACCTGCGTCCCCGACGAGCGTCTGCGTGTTCCACTGCACGCGCGGGTCATGGACGATCTTGGCGCCGGGCTGCAGCGCCAAAGTGGCCTGCGCGAGCAAACCCACGACATATTCGCCCGCCACGAATTCGCCCTCCGCGTCGAAAAAGAAGCAGCGATCGAAGTCACCGTCCCAGGCGATCCCGAGGTCTGCGCCTTCGGCCCGCACGATATCTGCCGTGGCGGCGTGGTTCTCGGGGAGGAGGGGGTTGGGAATGCCGTTGGGAAAGGTCGCGTCCGGTGCGTGATGCACCCGGGTGACCTTCACAGTCTCGCCCATCGCCGCGAGGATAGCATCAAAAGTCGGCCCCGCCGCGCCGTTGCCCGCATTTGCCACGATATGAAGCGGCTTAACGCTTTCCGCGAAGCTCAGCGCGCGTTCCACATAGGCTGCGCGCGTGTCTTTTTCAGTCACCGAACCTTTGGCGGCCTCGACGCGGACACCGATCGCCTCGCCAACGGCGCGGAAGGTGTCGTCGGCCAATGGAGCTGCGCCGCGTCCCACGATCTTCATCCCGTTGTAGTCGATCGGGTTGTGCGAGGCCGTGACCATGATGCCCAAGTCGCAGCTCAGATGGTCCGTCGCAAAATAGATTTCTTCAGTGCCGCAAAGCCCGATGTCGAAGACATTGGCGCCCGCATCGGTCAGACCTTTGGCGAGCGCAGCCTTGAACGCTGGAGAAGTCTCACGCGCATCGCCGCCCACGACGACGGTCTCGGCGCCCGTGACGGAAACGGCGGCGTGGCCGAGCGCCTCGGCGAAAGCTTCGTCTATATCGACGCCAATTCGGCCCCGAATGTCATAGGCCTTAAACGCGGGATGCATCAGCTTCTCCTTCCGAACCAGTCAGGCGTAAAACGCTTCGCTGTCTGCCAAATCAGCTTCAGATCATAACAGAACGACCAGTTTCGTTGATAGATCAGGTCAAGCTTGGCTTTCATTGGCACGCAGTGGGCACGATAGATGGCATCCGTTTCCATCTTGTTAGTCGCACGCGAGAGGAGCTTTTCCTCGTGCGATGCATAGGTCAGCGACGCGAGGCCGGTGATCCCTGGCTTCGACTTCAGCACTTGCGCGTAGAGTTCCGGATAGGCCTCGACATACTCCCTCAGGGGCGGCCGCGGGCCAACGAGCGAGATATCGCCCTTGAGCACGTTCCAAAGCTGGGGGATCTCGTCTGCGCGGTACCGGCGCATGGTCGCGCCCTGAGCCGTGATGCGCGCTTTCTTGTCGCCACCAGAGACGCCGCTGTCGTCTGCATCCTCGGTCATGGTGCGGAACTTCCAGAGGGTGAAACCGCGGTCCGCTGTCTTCATCCGCTCGGCACCGTACAGTAACGGTCGTCCTTGCCCGCGGGCTAGCCAGATCAGCATTCCGGTGACGGGTATCACCAGGATCGCGCCGATGATCAGCGCGAGTGTGATATCGAGCGCCCGCTTCAAAGGCGCCTCAGTAGGGGGCGGAGGGTGTCAATGTTTTCCTGCTCCATCTCTGAACG
>JBCBFV010000319.1:0-2118 GCA_038527425.1 Pseudomonadota bacterium | reverse complement strand
AGCTACGAGTAAAGCACCTTGCGGGGTATAGAGGTGTGACACTAATGTGCGACACACAAGCAAACACAGCACTGGAATAGTGTTAGCTAACAAAGACTTAGTTTTTCGCTGGACCTTCCCCTAGGCTCCACCAAATCCCTTTCAGTGACAGATGCAGGCTCTCGGGCGAAATCCGTGCCTCATCGCGCTAGGCGTACCCATACTCATGCGCTAGGTTAGCATTTGGCCCGGTATGCGCCGCGGCCCTTCACCTTTGCAGAGAGACATGACGTGACTGACAAGACCATCTGGACCTATTGGCGCGGAGATTGGCACCAGGGCGATACCCGGGTGATGGGCTCGGATTCCCACGGGATCTGGCTTGGCTCGGCGGTGTTTGATGGCGCCAGGCTTTTTGAGGGCGTCGTGCCGGATCTCGATCGTCATTCCGCGCGGGTCAATGCTTCGGCTGAGGCGCTGGGTCTCAATCCGTCCCATAGCCCGGAGGAAATCCTGGGGCTCACGCTCGACGGTTTGGCAAAGTTTGAGCCCGGCACGGATGTCTATATCCGCCCGATGTACTGGGGTGAGGATTGCGACGTGGGCGTGCTGCCGCCCGACCCCGACAGCACCGATTTTGCGCTCTGCCTGGTGGAGATGCCCATGGCTCCAATGGGCGGCTTCTCGGCGACTGTCTCACCGTTCCGCCGCCCGACGATGGAGGTGATGCCCGTTAACGCCAAGGCCGCCTGCCTTTACGCCAACAACGCCCGGATGGTGCGCGAAGCTCAAAAGCGCGGGTTTCAGAACGCCCTCGTGTGCGATGCCAATGGCAATGTGGCCGAGCTTGCCACCTCTAACGTCTTCATGGTCCGTGGTGGGGAGGTATTCACACCGGCAGCCAACGGGACGTTCCTGAACGGCATCACCCGACAGCGGGTGATCGCCCTCCTGCGTGAGGCGGGGCTCAGCGTGCATGAGACCACGCTAAGCATCGCGGATTTCCACGAGGCCGATGAGATCTTCTCGAGCGGCAACCTGTCGAAGATCGTTCCAGTCACCAAATTCGAAGATCGCGAGCTTTCCGTGGGGCCCGTGGCAAAGCGCGCGCGTGCGCTCTATTGGGACTGGGCCCATGCGGACGCAAAGCAAGGGGCCGCGTAATGGCAGCGACGCATCGGGTTTCTAACACCGAAGCATTTGGTGAAGTGTTGAGGTTCATCTCACGCAACATAGGGGTCGGTCACCACGCTACGGTGCTCTGCTCGCCCACCGATCCCGCAGTCGACGTTTCATAGGACAACCACCCACCAGCACGCGCCGTTCCCAGATCGCGCGGGCTGAGCTATAGGGGAGTGACGCGCCGAGCTGAGGCTACCGCAGCCAGGCGCACAGGAAGAGAAGGACAAGGGCCCATGCCCGACGATACGCCCCCGGCGGACAAGTCGCAGATCCCGACGAATATGCGTCTGCTGCTGTTGCTCGAGGAAGTCTCGCGCGCGGGTATTCCTGTGGCGCCTTCTGCTCTTGTGGAAGCGCTCGATCTTCCGAAACCGACCATTCACCGGCTGCTGACCAAAGCCGAGCAGGAAGGCTTTTTGCAGCGCGATGTGGATGGGCGTTCTTACGGGCCCGGCCAACGTCTGCGCCGACTGTCCACCAACACGCTGTCCTCGCAGCGCATGCGGACGGAACGGCTGCTGATCATGAAAAGCCTGTCCGAGACAGTGGGGGAGACCTGCAATCTTGCCGCGCCGGGACGCTTTGCCATGGTCTATCTCGACCGGGTGGAAACCCATTGGCCGCTGCGCATCCAGTTCCCCGTCGGCACAGAGGTACCCTTCCACTGCACAGCAAGCGGGAAGATGTATCTGAGCTCGCTCCGCAGCGATAAGCTCGACCGCCTGCTCGGGTGGCTCGAGCTCGAACAGCTCACGTCACGCACGATCACCGACAAAGCCGCGCTGAAGGCGGAACTCGCAAAGACCCGCAAGCGGGGCTTTGCGACCGACGATATCGAGTTCATGGCTGACATGGTGGCGATCGCGGTCCCCATTAGGGACGTGACGGGCCGACTTTTGACGACACTCTCGATCCATGCGCCGACGCAACGCCACTCGGCCGAGAGCCTCGTTGAAG
>JBCBFV010000318.1:0-2120 GCA_038527425.1 Pseudomonadota bacterium | reverse complement strand
GCCACATCGACGATGCGCCCATCATTCACTTCTGCGAGGCCAAGGCCCCAATGGCTCGAGGTAAGGCTGCGCTCAATGACGGAGCCGCGCCACGCCGCGGGCTTGGCTTTCGAGGGCAGTCTTAAGGTCGAAACTCACGATCTTGCCGTCCGCCACGACCGGGCGGCCTTCGACGATCAGATCACGCACTGCATGAGGCCCTGCGAGCAGAAACGCTGCCGGATCCCAGCTGCCGGCGCTCTCGACACCGCTGACGTCCCAGATGGCGAGGTCGGCCCGCATCCCTGGCGCAAGATAGCCCACATCGTCACGTCCGAGGACGCGCGCGCCGCCACGTGTGGCGATTTCAAGCGCTTCCATCGGGCTCATCGCCCCTGCCCCGCCCACAAGGCGTTGAAGGAGCATCGCCTGCCGCGCCTCGGCCACGAGGGAGCCCGCGTCATTGGAGGCCGACCCATCCACACCAAGCCCCACCGGCACGCCCGCCTCGCGCATTGCGCGCACTGGTGCCACGCCGGAGGCCAATCGGCAGTTCGAACAGGGGCAATGGGCGACGCCCGTACCGGTTCGCGCGAAAAGCTCAATCTCGGAGGCGTCGAGTTTCACGCAATGGGCGTGCCACACATCTTCACCGACCCAACCAAGGTCTTCGGCGTATTGACCCGGGCGGCAGCCGAAGTTTTCCAAGCTGTAGGAGATGTCATCGTCGTTTTCCGCCAGATGAGTGTGGAGACGCACCCCCTTGTCGCGGGCAAGCACCGCCGCTTCGCGCATCAGATCGCGGCTCACCGAGAAGGGTGAACACGGCGCGACACCCACGCGGCAAAGAGATCCCGCCGCCGGATCATGGTAGGCATCGATCACACGGATGCAGTCTTCGAGGATCGCGGCTTCGTCTTCGACCAACGTGTCGGGCGGCAGTCCTCCTGCGCTTTCCCCGATCGACATCGCGCCGCGCGTGGGATGAAATCGCAGACCTACCTCCGCTGCCGCGGCGATCGTATCATCGAGCCGCGCGCCATTCGGGAAGAGATAGAGGTGATCGGACGTCGTCGTGCACCCGCTCAACGCAAGCTCCGCCAGCCCGATCTGCGCCGAACAGAAGAAATCCTCGGGCACCATCCGGGCCCAAATGGGGTAGAGCGTTTGAAGCCAGGGAAAGAGGCTCGCGTCCTGGGCCGCAGGCACCGCGCGCGTCATCGTTTGGTAGAGATGGTGATGCGTGTTGATGAGCCCCGGCGTCACCAGGCATCCCGCAACATCAAGCACATCGACCTCTGATCCCACCACAAGCCCCGCGCCGATCTCGGCAATAACACCGTCTCGGATGAGGACGTCGACATTGCTCAGAATTTGCCGCTCGTCATCCATCGTGACGACATGGGCCGCGTTCTTGAGAAGACGCTCAGCCACCGGCGAGGACCTCAAGCGCGGCGGCGTGGAGCTCGGGCGTGGCGGCCGCGACAGCGCGACCACCGTCATGAGCAGGCCCCCCTTCCCAGTTGGTCACGACGCCGCCTGCAGCCTGAACCACGGCCATGGGTCCTTGGATATCGTAGCTTTGCAGCCCCGCCTCGATGACGAGGTCCGCGTGGCCGCCCGCAACCAACGCATAGGCATAGCAATCCATCCCGTAGCGCGTGAGTTTGGCGCGCGCGGCAACTCGTTCGAACGCCAGACGATCATCCGGCGTGCCAACTTCAGGAAAAGTTGTGAAAAGGATCGCTTTGTCGATTGTCTTTACAGAAGAGGTCTTCAATGCGCGGGCGCCCTGCGGACCAGTCGCTTGCGCGACGCCGAGCCCCCCCTCAAAGCGCTCACCGATGTAGGGTTGATCGACAATCCCGTAACGGGGCCCTTCGGCATCCCCTACGGCAATCAACGTCCCCCAAGTCGGCGTGCCCGCGAGATACCCTCGCGTGCCGTCGATGGGATCGAGCACCCAAGTCAGGCCGCTTGTGCCCGTCTTGAAGCCCTTCTCTTCACCAAGGATCGCATCATCAGGGCGCTCAGCCGCCAAAATGGCCCGCATGGCAACCTCGGCCGCACGATCGCCCTCGGTCACAGGGTCGAACCCTGCGGCCTCCTTGTTATCCGCAGCCAAGCCCTCAGCGCGAAAC
>JBCBFV010000317.1:0-2132 GCA_038527425.1 Pseudomonadota bacterium | reverse complement strand
CAACCTGTTGCCGCAATCATGTGTTAACCATGCTCTTGGTACATTTGTGAAAGAGTAAGAGTGAGAGTACGATGACCGCCATGGCTCCGATGCAACGCAAGAAACTGCGCGCTACCCAGGCGTTGCCCGTGTATCGGGCAGAAGAGTTCTTCGTCCTTTCGGGCGTGAATTCCGGCGACGCGCTCGGTTTTGCGAGCGAGCTTGTTCTCGATGACATCTACGAGCTGGCCAAAGGCGCAAAGCCTTCAAAGCTCGTCGTCGCCAGCGATCAAGATACCTTACGCGTCTCCCAGCTGAGCAAAGTGGGCACGGTCAACGGCTCTATTGTTGTCGATTGCACCATCACGTTGATGAGCCCTCAGGGCCAGACGATCGAGGGCCTGATCCTCGTGGAAGTTGAAGGGGACGAGGCTGTAGACCTCTTCCTCATGCCGCTCGCTCACCTTGAGCCGAAAACTGAATACACGCTGGTGGGCGTGGACACTTCTGATGCGCGGCGCCGCTTTGCCGAAGCCGCCTGCGTGGCCTTCACACGCGGCACGCACATCACCATGGCCTCCGGCGCCCAAGTGGCCATCGAGGATCTGAAGGTGGGCGACCGCGTGCTGACCCGCGATGATGGCCCGCAGGAGATCCGCTGGATTGGTCAGAACACGCGCCGCGCGGTGGGCGATTTTGCTCCCGTGCTGATCCGCAAAGGCACCTTGAACAACGAGAACGATTTGATCGTCTCTCCTGACCACCGTCTTTTCATCTATCAGCGCGACGACGAAATCGGCGCGGGACGCTCAGAAGTGCTCGTGAAAGTGCGCCATTTGATCAATGGCACGACGGTGCGGCGCCTTGAGGGCGGCTTTGTTGACTACTTCCAGCTGCTCTTTGACCGCCACCAGATCATCTATGCTGAAGGCATTGCCGCTGAATCGCTTCTAGTGGACCCACGCACACGCGCCGCACTTCCCCAAGAGGTGGACGAGGCGCTAGCTAAATCGCTGCCGGGTCACGAGGATCGCTTGCACCTCGACTACGAGGTCAGCGAGACCCTTTTGAGCACCGACGCCGCAGAAAAGCTGCGCCGTGCGTCGGCGCGTTAAGGCCTAGCGGCGGGTACCTTTATCCCAAGGTCGCGTACGTCCTAACGCGAGATCAAGATATCACAGGGCGGTTCACGCAGCAGGTCGTTCGCGATCGAACCGAGGACGGCCGGAAGTGCGCCTGCGCGCCTGTGGGCCCCGATGGCCAGAAGGGGGGCGCCGGTGTCTTCGACAGCGGCTTTTATGACCCCGTAAGCCGAACCGCTCTTGATGCTCACCGCCCCGCACATCGCGTCATCAAGCGACAGCGCGGCGCGCCAGTTATTCGCGGCCACTTGAGCATCTTTCATGAACGCCGCTTCCAGCGGGGCAGCGGCCCCTGCCCCCAACCTGCCCTGATAGGGCACATGGATCGCGTTCACGGGCTCCAGCTTGATGCCCGGCGCCAAGATCGCGGCCATTCGCGCCGCTTTCGCAGAGGCCGGTGAGAAATCTGTGGCCAGCACGGCGGTGTGATAGACTTGGCTCGCATCCTCGCTCACCAAAAGCACGGGGCACGGTGCGTGCCGCACGACCTTCTGAACCGTGGTTTCCCACATGCCATCCAAAAAGCCGCGCCGGCGGTGCGTTCCGACGACGAAGAGGTCGACCATAGTGTGCGTGGCTTCGATCATCTCTGACACGGGATCGCCCGCACGGATATCGATCTCGATCTCGGAGCCAGCGTCGAGCGACCTCACAAATCCGGCGACCTTCTCACGGGTTTTGGCCACCATGATCTCTTCCAAATCATCGGGCAGATCGGCGTCCACCACATTCAGTACGCGGAGCGTGGCACCGTGATGGCGCGCGAGATCAGCGGCACGCCGCACGGCGCGGTCAGAGCGTTCAGACAAGTCGGTGGCGACGGTAATGGTCTCGATGGTCATGGGTCCCTCCTCGATCCGGATGCCCTCACCTTAAGAGCCGCGGCGGGACCGATCTTTGATCCAGGACAAGAACTGGCGGTCGCGGATTGCCCGCGCGCACAAACACAGGGACCTCCCCCGCATGCTCGATAACCGACCTGAACTTCCCCCTGAAATCGCCCGCCGCCGG
>JBCBFV010000316.1:0-2171 GCA_038527425.1 Pseudomonadota bacterium | reverse complement strand
CTGCGTGCTGGCGGCCATGGGGTATTCGCAGATCTCGGGCAAAGTGGGCGTGGCGACGGTGACGCACGGGCCTGCGCTGACCAATTGCGTGACGGCCCTCGTGGAGGCGGTGCGCGGCGGCTACCCCATGGTGCTCTTGGCCGGTGACACGCCTGTCGCTGCACCACATCACCTCCAAAACATCGACCAGCGCGAACTTATCAAAGCCACCGGCGCGCAGTTCGAACAGATGCGTTCGCCTGAGACGGCGGCCCAGGACGTGGCCCGCGTCTTCTACCGCGCGCAGGTGGAGCGGCAGCCGATCGTTTTGAATATGCCGGTGGAGTACATGTGGGAGCCTGCGGGCCCCCTCGTGCCGCCGAGGCCTGTCTTCACCGAGCCGCGCGGCGTGGCGCAGAGCGATACGCTCGATGAAGCTATCGGCATGATCGCCTCCGCTCGGCGCCCGCTGATCCTCGCCGGTGGCGGGGCCAAGCATGCGCGGGAGGCGCTAGTGAAGCTGGCGGATCGACTTGAGGCCCCTTTGGCCACGTCGCTGCGGGGGAAGGGGCTCTTCCACGGGCACCCTTACAATATCGGGCTCTTCGGCACGCTGTCCTCGCCCGCGGGTTACGAGGTCATGGCCCAGGCCGATTGCATCATCGCATTCGGGTCGAGCTTGAGTTTTTACACCACCGACCACGGCAAGCTGATGGAGGGTAAGCGCATCGTGCATGTCGATATCTCCCCCGAGGCGATCGGCGGCAGCCGCCCCCCTGAGGCGGGCATCGTGGCCGACGCTGTGTCTGGTGCGGAGACGATCCTCTACTGGCTCGATGAGGCAGAGATCCCAGGCAGCGGGTTCACCAATGAACTCGAAGCGGGCACGCTGACCCATCATCCTATTCCGCCGAACAACACGCCAGAGGGCTACATCAATTATGTCGATGCCCTGGTCGCATTGAATGAGGCGCTGCCCGCTGACCGCATCCTCGTCAACGACGTGGGCTTTTGCATTCTTGAAGCGTGGGCGCGGATCGATGTGCCCGACCCGCAGAGCTTTATCACCACCGGCAACTTCACCTGCGTGGGGCTCGGCCTGCAGGCCGCGATTGGAGCCGCCAAAGCCGCGCCTGAGCGTACGGTTGTACTGGTGACGGGCGACGGCGGTTTCGCCATGGGCGGATTGGGGGAGTTCCACACCGCCGTCCGCGAGGGCCTCAACATCGTTGTCGTCATCGCAAATGACAGCGCCTACGGCGCCGAGCACGTGCAGTTCACCGCCCGCCAGATGGACCCCAGCATGTCGCATCTTGAATGGCCTGAATTCTCTGCAGTTACCGCCGCCATGGGCGCGAAGTCGGTGCGCGTCGACGGCCCAGCCAAGCTTGAAGAAGCCGTGGCCGCTGCATCGGGCAAGCTTGACGGGCCGCTTGTGATCGAGCTTGTTCTGAAAGCCGACGACATGCCCACACCGCGCGTCTAGGCGCTTAAATGCGGGCATAAACCTTCCGCCTATGGGCGGGGTTTCCAACCTTGGGCTAATAGAGCCGTGCTCTGAATTCGCAGAGGTCTCGGGCGTTGCCACCCTGGCAGCGTCAGAGAAAAAGGACGAACCCCATGACCCCTAAACTAACCCTTTCCGCCCTCGCGATCCTTCTTGGCACCTCCGCCATGGGGCAGACGATGGCTGTCTCGGAAGTCAACGAAATGGTCAACGACGGCACCGCCACGATCGAGCAGACCGACGGCGGCTTTAACATTTTCTTCGATTTCGAAGGCCAATCGGCGAAGGTCTTCCTGCCTAACGAAGACGCCTTCAATTTCCTCGATGCTCTCGATGACGTTGAGGATGATGATGACGATGATGATCTGGATGAAGATGGTCTAGATGAAGACGATCTGGACGAGGATGAGGAAGAGGACGACCTCGAAGACGACGAAGACGACGAAGACGACGAAGACGACGAAGACGACGAAGACGACGAAGACGACGAAGACGACGATGACGAGGACGAAGACGACGAGGACGAAGATGAGGACGAGGATGAGGATGAGGACGACGACGAAGATGAAGATGACGACGAAGACGACGTCTGAGGTCGCACTTGCCCTGTAAGCACCGAAAATCCGATCGGCCCGGCGCTTTGCGCTCGGGCCGGTTTGGCGTGTCGCGCCCTTGGTCCCGCTTT
>JBCBFV010000315.1:0-2180 GCA_038527425.1 Pseudomonadota bacterium | reverse complement strand
TGTCGGAGTAGGACACGGCCACGTCGATGATCTGGAGGTCCTGACCGGCAGAGGTCGCGACCACGAAGGGCGGCACGCCCTGGGACACGGAAATCTGCACGTCGCCGGACGCCATAGCAGCAGACATCGCGGTACCGGTGTCGAAGGACACCCAGTTCACCGGAACGCCAAGCGCTTCGTCATATTCGCCTGCAACCTTGGCAGCCTGGAACGGCATCGGCCATTCGAGGAAGTAGCCAACCGTTATTGCATGACCGTCCGCCATTGCGGAACCCGCCGTCATCGCAAGGGCAGCAGCGCCCATCAGCATCTTTTTCATTTGTATATCTCCCTGATTGGATGGCCGGTGAAAAACACACAACACCGGCTCCGTCGCGCACCCAAGCACATCAAACACGCTACGCATAGCCGAAAATGATGCCCTGCATCTCATTTGATCGAAGAAAGAGGTGCGATGCTGCCGAACTGGACGTTGTGAAAAAATCCTGCACTTTTTCACGAGACCCCTTGCCCGACTCAAAAAATATGCCCCAATAGGCTATCATTCTTCTTTGGGAGGGACCCATGGACGGCAACATCAACGATATTAGCCAAATCATCGAACGCGATCGTGCCCACGTTTGGCACCATCTTATTCAGCATGCTCCGTTCGAAACGGTCGATCCTAAGATCATCGTTGAGGGCAAGGGCGTCCGCGTTTGGGACCAAGACGGCAAAGAGCACATCGATGCTGTGTCCGGCGGTGTCTGGACGGTCAACGTGGGCTACGGCCGCGAGCGCATCGCCGACGCCGTGCGCGATCAGCTTGTTAAGATGAACTACTTTGCGGGTGCCACGGGCTCGATCCCTGGTGCGACCTTCGCGCAGATGCTCACCGACAAGATGCCGGGCATGAGCCGCGTCTACTATTCGAACTCGGGCTCCGAGGCGAATGAGAAGGCCTACAAGATGGTCCGCCAGATCGCGCACAAGCGCTATGACGGCAAGAAGTACAAGATCCTCTACCGCGAGCGCGACTACCACGGCACGACCATCGGTACGATGGCCTCGGGCGGCCACCACCAGCGCAACGCGCAGTATGGCCCTTTCCCCGATGGCTTCATCCCCGTGCCGCACTGCCTCGAGTACCGCGCGCACGAGCAAGAGTGGGCCGAGGGCCTCTCCGGCGAGGCATACGGCATCGCGGCAGCAAACGAGATCGAGAAGGTCATCCTGCGCGAAGGCCCCGATACCGTGGGCGGCCTCATCCTCGAGCCGATCACCGCAGGCGGCGGTGTTATCGTGCCGCCAGAGGGCTACTGGCCCCGCGTTCAAGAGATCTGCAAGCAATACGGCGTGCTGCTGATCATCGACGAAGTCGTTTGCGGCATCGGCCGCACGGGCGAATGGTTCGGCTACCAGAACTACGACGTGCAGCCTGACATTGTGACGATGGCCAAGGGCGTGGCCTCCGGTTACGCGGCAATCTCGTGCACCGTGACGACCGAAGAAGTCTTCCAGATGTTCAAGGACGACGCGTCTGACCCGATGAACTACTTCCGCGACATCTCCACCTTCGGCGGCTGCACAGCAGGCCCGGCGGCGGCGATCGAGAACATGAAGATCATCGAAGAAGAGAACCTGCGCGAGAACACGCTGGCCATGGGCGCCCACATGATGGGCCGTCTGGGCGAGCTGGCCGACAAGCACAGTGTCATCGGCCAGGTGCGCGGTAAGGGCCTCTTCCTCGGCGCCGAGCTCGTGAAAGATCGCGACAGCCGCACGCCTGCCGACGAGGCGCATGTGCAAGCCATCGTGAAAGACTGCATGGCCCAAGGCATCGTCATCGGCGCCACCAACCGCAGCTTCCACGGCTACAACAACACGCTGTGCTTCTCGCCTGCGCTGATCTCCACGGCCGATGATATCGACCAGGTCTGCGCTGGCGTCGACGAAGCCCTCACGCGGGTCTTCGGCTAGAGATATAGACGCGCAACGCCTGCGAATGGCATAGTTTGAGGGCGGCTTTCGAGCCGCCCTTTTTCTATTGTCTATTTTCGGAGGCTTCTCATGAGCCGCATTCGCTTTTCTCTAGCGACCTTCAACGTCAAGAATCTCGTCATTGGCGCCACCAACCGCAGCTTCCACGGCTACAACAACACGCTGTGCTTCTCGCCTGCGCTGATCTCCACGGCCGATGA
>JBCBFV010000314.1:0-2182 GCA_038527425.1 Pseudomonadota bacterium | reverse complement strand
ATCATCGTCTCGAACTGCGGCATGACCCGCATGATGTCGCGATTGGCGAAGTAATACGCGTCCTGGCGGATGGGGGAGAGCGCGTGGTTGAGCATGATCGCATCCGCGATGCCCGTCGGGTGGTTCGCCACAATGAGCGCGGGCCCGGAGGCGGGAATGTTGGACAGGCCCTTGAGGGTGACACGCTGGCTCAGACGCGCCTGCATCTTGGCCATGATGTCCTCGGCCGAAAACGGATCGAGAGCCTCGCCCAGATCAACGCACTCGCGGTAGCGCAGCACGCGATCAAGCAACGGTTTTACGAGGCTGGAGCGGACACCCGGGCGGAAGAGCCAAGGGGCACGTTCCTCAATCAAGGGGCTCAGGCGGTCTTCCATGGCGCGCTTCCATCATAGTGAGGTCACAGTTGTGTGACGTGGGAGCTTTAACCCTAATTGGCCACGATCAGGCACCGTTGCAAGTGCGCAATCCGCGCACCCCTTTACGCGCAGGTAACTGCCGACACGGTTGGTGTCTTAAAAAGCGCCGAACGGAGGTGGTTTAGGCGCCTCAGACGAGGAGGCGCCCCACCATTTCGCCGGTGTCTCGCGACAGGCCCGGTTTGGCGGCGATCTTCTCCAACGCGTTCCGGATCAGGTCCTGGCGGTCGGCATCGTAGCGCTTCCATGTCGAGAAGGCCGAGGTCATGCGTGCGGTGGTCTGCGGGTTGATGCCATCGAGCTCGATCAAGGTGTCTGCGACCAGTTCGTAGCCCGACCCATCCGCGCGGTGGAAGGCGCAGGTATTGCCGATGAAGGATCCGAAAAGAGCCCGGAAGCGGTTCGGGTTTTTCATCGTGAAATCAGCGTGCTGCATGAGGTCTTTCACCTTGTCAGCGGCGGTGGCGGGCGGCGCGAAATTTACCTGCAGCCCGAACCATGCGTCGATCACAAGACGCTCATGCTGCCAACGGTCATAGAAGGTGGCGAGCGCATCATCGGCCACGCCTGCACGACAAAGGAGGGCCAGCGCCGTGCGGCTCTGGGTCATGTTCTCGGCCGAGGCAAACTGCGCCGCGGCGGCCGTGCCCCCGTCCACCCAAGTCAGCATCGACAGGGCCGCGTTACCGAGGTCACGACGCCCGGCAGGCTCGGCATCCGGGGAATAGGGGCCGGGGACGTGCATTTCCTCGATAAGGCGTCGCGCTGTGGCTTCGAGATGCTGCGCGCGCTGGGTGGCGATATCGCGAATTGCCGCGTGAATCGCGTCCGGATCGGGCGTTTGACCCTCCTCAAAGAGCGCTTGAGCCATGTCGTCCTCGGACGGAAGACCCATCGCGAGGGACCGGAATGCGGGATCGAGCGCGTCATCGGCAAGTACCGCACCGATCGCATCGAGCCATGAGGCCGGCGCATCGGAACCGCGCTGAATTCGGGCCATCAGCACCTCTTTCGACAGCGCGCGCGCAGCCTCGAAACGGTTGAACGGGTCACTGTCGTGCGCAAGCAGCGTCGCGCGTTCTTCGCTCGATTGCTGGAAATCAAGGATCACGGGGGCGGAGAAACCACGCAGCAGCGACGGGATCGGCTTTGCCGCGTCCGCGCTGGTGTCGCCTGTATCAGCGGCGTCGGCAGGGGCCCAACCCGCGCCCGTATGCGCGAAATGGAGCTCGGTCTCCGCCTCGGTGAGCTCATAGGTCGTGGAGGGGACATCTTCCTGACCTTCTGGCGTCAGGAGGCCCAGTGTCAGCGGGATGTGCAGCGGCGCCTTAGTGTCCTGCCCAGGCGTGGGCGGTGTCGCCTGAGCGATCTTGAGCGTGTAGCGCCCGCCATCGTGGTGTTCTTCAACCTTCAGGCGCGGGGTACCTGCCTGACTGTACCAGATCTTGAATTGGGTTAGATCACGGCCGGTGGCGTCCTCAAACACCTTCAGCCAATCCTCGATCGTGGCCGCGTCACCGTCATGCCGATCAAAGTAGAGATCGAGCGCTTTGCGGTAGCCCTCAGCCCCCACCAAAGTGCGCAGCATACCGATCAGCTCTGCGCCCTTTTCGTAAATCGTGGTGGTGTAGAAGTTGTTGATCTCCACAAAGCTCTCAGGCCGCACGGGGTGGGCGAGGGGGCCCGCATCTTCGCGGAACTGCCGCGCGCGCAGCATCTGCGCTTCCCCGATGCGTTTGACTGGGGCAGAGCGCATGTCAGAC
>JBCBFV010000313.1:0-2183 GCA_038527425.1 Pseudomonadota bacterium | reverse complement strand
GCATATGAAGGCGATCCTTGCCACCGGCGAGCTGATGACGCTGCGCAACGTCGCTCATGCGTCGATGATCTGCATGATGGCGGGCGCGGACTTCATCAAGACCTCCACGGGCAAAGAGCCTGTGAATGCGACACTGCCGGTGTCGCTCGTCATGATCCGCGCGATCCGCGACTACTTTGACCGCACGGGTTTTCGCGTGGGCTACAAGCCTGCGGGCGGGATCTCCAAGGCCAAGGACGCCGTGACGTACCTGTCGCTGATCAAGGAAGAGCTCGGCGACCGCTGGCTGGAGCCCGACCTCTATCGCTTCGGCGCCTCGTCCCTTTTGGGCGATATCGAGCGGCAACTCGAACATCATGTGACCGGCGCCTATTCCGCCGGCCACCGCCATCCGATCGGGTAACTCCATGATCTGCCCGCCCAAGACCGCGACCAACCAAAAGCAAGCCTCATCGCTCTACGACGGAGCCGCGCAATGACCATCAAAGAAATCTTCGACACTATGGACTACGGCCCCGCGCCCGAGAGCCGGGAAGAGGCGCTGGCGTGGCTCGTCGATCAGGGTGACCGCTTCGGGCACTTCATTGATGGTTCCTTCACCGAGCCAACCGACAGTTTCGAGGCCAAGAACCCGGCGAATGGCAATGTGCTCGCCACGCTATCGCAGGCGACGCAGAGCGATGTCGACCGCGCTGTGAAGGCGGCGCGCAAGGCGCAGAGTGCTTGGGCCAAGGACGGGCACAAGCGGGCCCGCGTGCTTTATGCAATTGCGCGCCTGCTGCAGAAGCACTCCCGCCTCTTTGCCGTCCTTGAGAGCCTCGATAACGGCAAGCCTATTCGCGAGGCGCGGGATATAGATATCCCCCTCGCCCAGCGTCATTTCTATTACCACGCAGGCATGGCCCAGCTGATGGCCTCCGAACTGCCGGACCGCGAGGCTTTGGGCGTGTGCGGCCAGATCATCCCGTGGAATTTCCCGCTTTTGATGCTGGCCTGGAAGATCGCGCCAGCGCTTGCCATGGGTAACACGGTGGTGCTGAAGCCTGCGGAATACACCTCCCTCACGGCGCTGCTCTTTGCCGACATCTGCCGTCAGGCGGGCGTGCCCAAGGGCGTGGTCAACATCGTCACTGGCGACGGTGCGGTAGGTGAGATGATCACCGCAGGCGAGGTCGATAAGATTGCCTTCACGGGGTCGACCTCTGTGGGGCGGGCGATCCGGAAGGCGACGGCTGGGCGGGGCATTCCCCTGACGCTCGAGCTTGGGGGCAAGAGCCCCTACATCGTCTTTGATGACGCCGACATCGACAGCGCCACGGAAGGCCTCGTGGACGCGATTTGGTTCAACCAGGGCCAGGTCTGCTGTGCAGGCTCTCGCCTCCTCGTGCAGGAAGGCATCGCTGAGGCGTTCTACACCAAGCTCAAGGCGCGCATGGCCACGCTGCGGATCGGGGACCCACTCGATAAGTCGATCGACATCGGCGCCATCGTGGACCCGGTTCAGCTGGCGACAATCAAGTCGCTGGTAGACGGCAATGAGGAAGGTGAGACCTATCACGCGCCAACACCGCTTCCTGCCGAGGGATGCTTCTACCCACCAACGCTGATCACAGGCCTCTCCACCGCCTCTCACTTGATGCAAGAAGAGATCTTTGGGCCGGTTCTGGTGGGCACGACGTTCCGCACGCCAGGTGAGGCCGTGCAAGTGGCCAACAATACGCGCTACGGCCTTGCCGCCACGATCTGGACAGAGAACGTGAACCTCGCCCTCGATATCGCCCCGAAACTCGCCGCAGGCGTCGTTTGGGTGAATTCGACAAACCTCTTCGACGCCGCCGCAGGCTTTGGCGGCGTGCGTGAGAGCGGCTATGGCCGTGAAGGCGGCTGGGAAGGGCTCTTGGCCTACACCAAGGCGCGTCGCGCATCCAAAGCGGCGAAAGTGATTGAACCTGCCACAGGCTCGTCAGAAGCGGCGAGTCAGGGCATCGATGTGACCGGCAAACTCTATATCGGGGGCAAACAGGCGCGGCCCGACAGTGGGTATTCGCGAAATGTATTCTCGCCGCGCGGGGCGCTTCTCGGGCAAGCCCCGATCGCCAACCGCAAAGACGTTCGCAACGCGGTAGAGGCTGCCGCTGGCACGAAATGGGCGCGTACATCGGGGCACGCCCGGGCTCAAATCC
>JBCBFV010000312.1:0-2194 GCA_038527425.1 Pseudomonadota bacterium | reverse complement strand
CCAGCTCGCCAGCTTCGATTTGCGCCTCGAAACTCAGGTCAGCCGCGACATCCGCGGAAACAAAAGCCAAAGACGCCCCGGAATTCTCAAGGATCCACTCAGCTTCGCGCACATGCAGTTTGCCATTGATGGGCACAGCGGCCGCGCCCGCAAACCAGATACCGTAGAAGGCTTCGAGGTACTCCGTGCGGTTTGTCATGAAGATCGCCACGCGGTCGCCCGACCCGATCCCCCGCGCCGCAAGCCAGCCCCCGATCGCCGCCGCGCGCGCAGCGAACTCGGCATAGGTTGCGACGAGCTCGGATCCTCGCATCAGCGCCGGGGCCTCAGGCGATCGTAGCGCCGCGCGGATGAGCCATTCTGCTGGGTTCATGACGTCCCTCCTCGCGGGACAATGCCCCTCTCACCGATTGAATTCCAGACTTGACCGGAGGCAGTTGCGCCGTCAACTAATACGCATGACGATTTCTTCTGGGTCCTGCCACTGCGGCGAAACCACTTGGGAATACAGCGGCGCGCCCATCTGGTCCTGCTACTGTCACTGCGATGATTGCCGCCGCAATTGTGCGGCACCTGTGGTGGCGTGGCTGGGCGTCCCCCTCGAGGCCTTCCGCTGGACGGGATCATCGCCCGTCACTCGGGTGAGCTCCATAGGCTGCAAGCGTTATTTCTGCGATACCTGCGGAACACCGCTCGGCTTCGAGGCGGACCATTACCCCGGCGACATGCACCTTTACGCGGCCTCGCTAAAGGATCCGACGCAGTTCACGCCCGAGTTTCATGTGTTTTGGAGCGCCAAGCTCCCTTGGCTCGCCATTGACGACGACCTGCCGAAATACGATTACTCGCTCGCTAACTCAGCGCCCGAGCTACGCGAGCGCTAGCCGCACTTCGAGAAGCCACAGTTCGCGCAGGTCATGCAGCCCTCAACCATGCGCATCTCGTAGCTGCCACAGCTGGAGCACGCAGGACCCTTGGGCGCATTCATCTGGTGCACCTCGGCCTGGGGATCGGTTTTCAACCCCATCCCCTCGCCCGCGATGAACCCGATGGAGATCAGGTGCTGCTCGATGACGCCGCCAATGGCCGCGAGGATCGAGGGCACGTATTTGCCCTTCATCCAAGCGCCGCCGCGCGGATCGAAGACGGCCTTGAGCTCTTCCACGACGAAGGACACGTCCCCACCCCGACGGAACACCGCCGAGATCATGCGCGTCAGGGCCACCGTCCACGCGAAGTGCTCCATGTTCTTGGAGTTCACGAAAATCTCGAACGGACGGCGCTGCGTGCCATGCACGATGTCATTGATCGTGATGTAGAGCGCGTGCTCGCTGTCAGGCCACTTGAGCTTGTAGGTCGATCCTTCGAGCGCGGCTGGCCGGTCGAGAGGTTCGCTCAGATGCACGATGTCCGCGCCGCCAGCGGGGATGTCCTTCATGGCGACCTCGGTCACCTCGGCGGGCTTTTCTTCAGCTACGCTCAGCACAGATCCCGTCACGTCGTTCGGACGGTAGGTGGTGCAGCCCTTACAGCCCTGATCCCAGGCAGCCATGTAGACGTCCTTGAAGTCCTCGAACGAGATATCTGCCGGGCAGTTGATCGTCTTCGAGATGGAGCTGTCGACCCAACGCTGCGCTGCCGCCTGCATGCGCACATGTTCGAGCGGCGGCAGCGTCTGCGCGTTCACAAAATACTCGGGCAGCGGTTCGTCGCCCTTAAGGTCGCGCCACATCTGCACGGCGTAGTCTACGACTTCCTCTTCGGTCTTCGACCCATCCGGCTGCAGCACCTTGCGTGTGTAGGCGTAAGCAAAGACCGGCTCGATACCCGAGGACACGTTGCCCGCATAAAGGGAGATCGTCCCCGTGGGCGCGATCGACGTGACCAAAGCATTGCGGATCCCGTACTTGGCCACCGCCTCGCGCACATCTTCATCCATGCCCTGCATGGTCTCCGACGCGAGATACGCATCACGATCAAAGAGCGGGAAGGCGCCTTTTTCTTTCGCCAAATGCGCCGAGGCCAGATACGCGGCGCGCGCGATCTGGTGCAGCCAGCGATCTGTTAGACGCGCCGCCTCCTCCGACCCATAGCGGGAGCCGACCATCAGCAGCGCATCTGCGAGGCCCGTGACCCCCAGACCAATGCGGCGAAAGAAAAAGGCGCCTTCCCGCTCTGTGATCGTGATGCGTAT
>JBCBFV010000311.1:0-2198 GCA_038527425.1 Pseudomonadota bacterium | reverse complement strand
TCGTTTGATGTCAGGCGGCGGCGCAACGGACCCAGGCTTTTACTGTTCGGGTGAATACGATCTCAGCCCGCTCCTGAGCAGCGGGCGCAAGTTGTTGGAGCTCGGGCGTTCCTGCCTTGATCCGCAGCATCGCGGCGGCTCGGCTATGTATCTGATGTGGCAGGGGCTTGCAGGTTACATTCAGGAACGGGGGATTGAGATCCTCTTTGGGGTCGCCTCATTCCACGGGACAGATGCGCAGACACTGGCGCCTGCGCTGTCGCTGCTCCATCACCGCCATCTTGCCCCGGAGGAGCTGCGGGTGCGCGCGCTTGAGACCTCCTTCCAAGAGATGGACCTGATGCCCGAGGACACTATCGACCGGCGCCAGGCCATGGCCCAGGTACCTGCTCTCATAAAAGCGTATCTCAGGCTGGGTGGGTTCGTCGGCGAGGGGGCCTTCATCGACAGGCCCTTCAACACCACTGATGTCTGTTTGATCCTAGATATCGCGCGCATGGATCCGAAATCGCGCGCGCTCTACTCGGCTGCCTCATGACCCAAACCTGGTACTCGAAGAGACCGCCGCCTGAGCCGGTCGCGGTCACGGCTGGTGGCATCGTGCGGGCTATCCTGCGTGGGGTGCCCTTGGCAGTGAATACCTTTGGGTGCCTTTTGCTTCTTCTCCTTGTGCGGCTGGTTGAGCGCCCGCTCTTCGGGCAAAGGCGCCCGATCACACCTTGGATCACGCAATATGTGTGCCGTTCGGCCTTCTTCTTGCTCGGCATGCGCTACCGGGTAGAGGGGAAGCCCTTGAAGGGCGCGGGAGCGATCGTGGCCAACCACGCCTCGTGGCTCGACATCTTCGCGCTGAACGCGCCTCAACGGCTGTACTTCGTCTCCAAGTCCGAAGTGGCGGGATGGCCGGGCATCGGGTGGCTTGCGCGGGCCACGGGCACCGTCTTCATCAAACGATCGAGAAGTGAGGCGGCAGCGCAAAAACGCCTCTTTGAGGAGCGTCTTGCGGCAGGGCACAAGCTTCTTTTCTTTCCCGAAGGCACCTCAACGGACGGAAAGCGGGTGCTGCCATTCCGCTCAACACTTTTCGCAGCATTCTTCGGTGAAGGTTCGTCGGACATGGCTCTGCAAGCCGTGACGCTCGTCTACGAGGCGCCAGAAGGCGAAGATGACCGCTTCTACGGTTGGTGGGGCGATATGACCTTCGAAGAACATCTGCTCAAGGTGCTCTGTGTGAAGCGCCCCGGCGGCGTGCGCGTGGTTTTCCACGAGCCTATTCCGTCTTCGGAATTAGAGGGGCGAAAGGAGGCCGCAGCGCGTCTGGAAGATCTCGTGCGGTCGGCCTTCACCGGAGCTGAGTAACGGTTCAGCTGAACTGCCCAACGAGAGACTTGAGAGCCTCGACCGGATCATCTTCGGCCCAGATTTCAGAGATGCCAAAGAAGTCGACGAAGGGGGCAAGCGCCTTCACCTCATCCTCACCCAGCGCGCCTTCGGCCACCACGGGTACCTCGATCATCTCAGACCACCACTGAAACAGGTCCGCTTCCGCGTATGCGCCGTCGCCGAGTGCTGTGGCTGCCACAGGACCAAAGCTCACGTAGTCGGCCTCAGCCTCGCCTGCGGTCATCCCGTCATGGCGAGATTGGGCGCAATAGGTACCGACGATGGCGTCTTTGCCCAGTTCCTTTCGGACCTTGCGCACGGAGCGTGAGCCGTCGGTAAGGTGGACGCCATCGAGGCCAAGGCGTTCGGCAAGCTGAACATGGCTGTCGATCACGATGGCTACGTCACGGGCGTGGCAAATCTCGCGGCAGGCATCCGCGATTTTGGAGAGCTTGTCTTCGTCCTGTGTGCTTAGCGCCAAGCGAAAGCACGCCGCCGGCACCGCATCCAGACATTCACCAAGGAGCTTTGGAAAGCGCGACAGCTCCACCTCTGGTGGGCTGATGAGATAAATCTGGGGATGCTCGATCTCGGCCATCGGGGGGGCTCCTTTTCGCGCGTCTTATCAAGGGGCTTGGCCTTGGGCAACGGAGCTTCACATGCCACGTCTGTCGAGGTAGAGGAACGACGATGAATTCACGTCCTCAACCCACCTTCGTTCTGGTGCGCCCGCAGATGGGCGAAAACATCGGCGCCGCCGCGCGTGCGATGTGGAATTTTGGCCTCGACCGTATGCGCATCGTGGCGCCGCGGGA
>JBCBFV010000310.1:0-2209 GCA_038527425.1 Pseudomonadota bacterium | reverse complement strand
GCGCTACGTTTGGGGGGCGAGTGTCCCTAGACCCACGCGCCGCGCGACTGGGACGTCTTTACCGCGCTGCGCGTGGAAACGGATGTTCGTATTGCGGAATGGGCTGCCCAGCTGTCCGAGGCCGATATTGCGGGCTCAACGCGCTGGCTGCGCGGGGATCAGTGGGTGGAGACGCCCGCGGGCTTTAACATCGTGCATATGATGAACCACCAGACGCACCATCGCGGGCAAGTTCATGCGATGTTGACGGCGGCGGGCGCTGAACCAGAGCCCACCGACCTGCAAGTTCTCTTGCTCTAGCGCTTTAGGCTTTCGCGATAAGGCCCGCAGCCTCGATGCCTGCAACAGCAGCGATGGCATCGTTGTCAGACGTGTCGCCCGTGACGCCAACTGCTGCAACGACACGACCGCGCTTGTCTTCGACCAGCACACCGCCCGGCACAGGCACAACTTGGCCGCCAAAGGCGCCGTTCACGGCCTGCATGAAGTAGGCCTGCGCCTCGGCACGCGCCATCTGAGCGGATCCCGGCATGCCGAGCATCACCGCGCCATAGGCCTTGCCCTGCGCGATGGTGAAACGGCCCGGCGCCGCGCCATCCTCACGCTCGAACGCGAGCACGTTGCCGCCATCGTCGAGCACCACGACCGAAAGAGGCTTGAGCCCCATCTCTTTACCCTTCGCGCGGGCCTTGGAGATGATCGTGCGCGCTTTGTTGAGCGAAATTGCCATGAGTGTTTTCCTTCCACGGGGCCTCTGCGACCCCTCATTGTAGTGTCAGTCGTCGTGACCGCGCGGGGTGGTACCGCGCAGCCTTGGGCCCTTAGGCCGCTTTCTTTTCGAGGCGGCGGCGGTGCAGCACAGGCTCCGTGTAGCCCGCAGGCTGGACACGGCCTTCGAAGACGAGGTCACAGGCCGCTTTGAACGCGATCCCGTCGAAACCGGGTGCCATGGGCTCGTAGCTCGCGTCGCCCTCGTTCTGGCGGTCAACGACGCCCGCCATCTTCTTCATGGCCGCCATCACCTGATTCTCGCTTACCACACCGTGGTGGAGCCAGTTCGCCAGACCCTGCGAGGAGATCCGGCAGGTCGCGCGGTCTTCCATGAGGCCCACGTCGTGGATATCCGGCACCTTGGAGCAGCCGACGCCTTGGTCGACCCAACGCACCACGTAGCCCAGAATACCCTGCGCGTTGTTCTCGATCTCGGAGTTCACCTCCTCATCAGAGAGGTTCTGGCCGTCAGCCGTCGGGATCGTGAGCAGATCAGAGAGCTTGCCGCGGGCGCCGCCTGCTTTGAGCTCGTCCTGCACGGCCATCACATCGACCTTGTGGTAATGCATCGCGTGAAGCGTTGCAGCCGTGGGCGATGGAACCCAAGCGCAGGTCGCGCCTGCTTTGGGGTGGCCGATCTTTTGGTTGATCATGTCAGCCATGCGGTCCGGCATGGCCCACATGCCCTTGCCGATCTGCGCGCGACCTTTGAGGCCACAGGCCAAACCGATATCGACGTTGCGATCCTCATAGCTGGAAATCCACGGCGTGCCTTTCATGACACCCTTGGGCAGCATGGGGCCTGCTTCCATGGAGGTGTGGATCTCGTCGCCCGTGCGGTCGAGGAAGCCCGTGTTGATGAAGGCCACGCGAGATTTGGCGGCGCGGATGCATTCTTTGAGGTTAGCCGAGGTGCGACGCTCCTCATCCATGATGCCCATCTTCACCGTGTTCGCTGGCAGGCCGAGGATTTCTTCGACAGCGCCGAAGATCTCATTGGCGAAGGCCACTTCGTCGGGGCCGTGCATCTTGGGCTTCACGATATAGACGGAGCCGGTGGCGGAATTGCCGCCTTCGCGCTGGAGATCGTGCATGGCGATCATCACAGTGCACATGGCGTCCATGAGACCCTCGCCCACCTCACGACCCTGGGCGTCGTGGATCGCGGGGTTCGTCATCAGGTGGCCCACGTTGCGCACGAGCATGACCGAGCGGCATTTGACCGTGAAATCGCTGCCATCGGGCGCGGTGTAGGTAGCATCATCAAAGAGCTTGCGGGTGACTGTCTTGCCGCCCTTCTCAAACGTCTCCTGCAGGTCGCCCTTCATGAGGCCGAGCCAGTTCGAGTACGCGAGCACCTTATCTTCGGCGTCCACGGCCGCGACGCTGTCTTCGCAGTCCATGATGGTGGAGAGCGCGGCCTCGAGGTTCACAGCCG
>JBCBFV010000309.1:0-2210 GCA_038527425.1 Pseudomonadota bacterium | reverse complement strand
GGAAGAACTCTTCCTGTGTGCTGTCCTTGCCGGCGATGAACTGTACGTCATCGACGATCAGCACGTCGGCGTTCCGGAACTGGAGCTTAAAGTCCATCATCTTGCGCTCGCGGAGCGCTTGGATGAAGCGGTACATGAATTGCTCAGCGCTCAGGTAGACGACGTTGAGATCGGGGCGAAGCTCGCGAAGTTCCCAGGCGATGGCCTGCATCAGGTGCGTCTTACCAAGGCCAACGCCACCGTAGAGGAAGAGCGGGTTGAACACGACACCACGACCCTCGGCCACGCGTTTGGCAGCAGCAAAGGCCATCTCGTTGGGCTTGCCGACGATGAACTTATCGAAGGTATGGCGGGGGTCGAGACGGGCGCTGGTGAGTTCCATGACGGCTTCCTCGCCCTCGGCCTCGTCAGCTTCGTCATTCACACGTACTGCTGCACGGCGGGCGAGCTCAGACGACACCTCGAACGTGACGCGTTCGACCTTGATGCCTTCGCGGCGCAGGCCAAAAAGGATGTCATCACCGAAATTACGATCCACATAGTTACCCACATACGCAGTCGGGGCCGAAAAAGAGGCCACGCCATCCCGCGCATCGTCAAACTCCAACGGTTCAATCCACGCAGTGAAGGCATTCGCCCCCACAACACGTTTCAAATTTTGGCGAACCGTCCCCCAGGCTTCCTGTGTCATGCAGCTTCCGTGCTTTAGCGTTTCTTGTTGGCCCGCAGATAGGCCGCGAATGGCAGATCATTCGAATGAGCGACGCTGCAACACCCCACAAAAGGGGAGTGATCATCGGGCGAACCCGTTGATGCCTAAGGTATCACACCTCGATACAGCCTCGTGGACATGAGTGGCGCGGACCCGCCTCGCACACCGGGCAGCTCCCTAAGCTAACCCTTTGTACGCGCTCCAAAATACTTGAGTGCACTGTCCCAGCACCCAAACACTCTCAGAGCTCATGTCCCCCCATGCGAATGACTCGCTCGTTAGTTTTAATGAATCGAAAGCAGGCCCATCAACATCTCAATTCTCTTGACTCAAGAATTGGCCAGAAAGAATCTGTTGACCTTCGGCGCGACCCCAAAAATGAAGAAAGCGCCGCAGGGCGACGCTTTCGAAAAAGTCTTTTCCACAGGCACAATTGGCCTGAGTCGCTCACTGGAATCAGCCGAGCGACTTAACCCGCGCAGCAAGACGGGACATTTTTCTGGCAGCGGTGTTTTTGTGATACACACCCTTGGTCACGCCGCGCATCAGCTCGGGCTGAGCCACTTTCAGCGCTTCCTGTGCCGCAGCCGAGTCGCCGGACGCGATCGCTTCTTCGACTTTGCGGAGGTACGTGCGGATACGGGAACGGCGTGCTTTGTTGACGGCCGTACGGCGCTCGAGCTGGCGCGCGCGTTTCTTGGACTGAGGCGTATTTGCCATGGGTATCGTCTCTTTCTCTTCCAGACCTGATGGTCAGCGTATGTTTCGAGTGCGTACACTGCCCACCGGAACGTCGGTCGCCGGGACGAATCGAGCCTTTTGCGGGCTGCACGCGCATGTCAGGCGCGCCGTATAGGCTGGGCCTGCGCATAACGCAAGCCTCGCGTCCTATGGCGCTTACTTGTCGCGGAAGCGCGGCTCGCGTTTGGCGAGGAAGGCCTCCATGCCCTCTTTCTGGTCGTGCGTAGAGAAGAGAGAGAAGAAGAGGCGTTTCTCGTAGGCGAGGCCCTCGCGCAGCGTAGTCTCATAGCTGCGGTTCACGGCGTCTTTGGCCGCCATAACCGAGATCTGGCTTTTCTCGGCAATTTTGTCGGCGATCGCCCGGACTTCTTTCATGAGCTTGTCCGCAGGCACGACGCGGGACACCAGGCCCGAACGCTCCGCCTCTTCAGCGCCCATGAAGCGACCGGTCAGGTGCATGTCCATGCTCTTCGATTTCCCAACGAAGCGCGTGAGGCGCTGGGAGCCACCGATGCCAGCAATGACACCCAGGTTGATTTCGGGCTGGCCGAACTTCGCGGTGTCCGAGCAAATGATGAAGTCGCAGATCATCGCCAATTCGCAGCCCCCGCCGAGCGCATAGCCCGACACCGCTGCAATGATCGGCTTCTTGATCGCCTCGAAATCCGTGTAAGCGCCGCCGAACATATCCGCTAGAAACACTTCCGCGAAGGTCCGCTCAGACATTTCCTTGATGTCTGCACCCGCCGCAAACGCC
>JBCBFV010000308.1:0-2220 GCA_038527425.1 Pseudomonadota bacterium | reverse complement strand
CCACTGGAACACCGTCTCGGTAATGATCGCGAAGGCGATGATGGAGCCAAGCTGCAGGCCGATCACGGTGATCACCGGCACCATGGTGTTCTTCAGCGCATGGCGGAAGTTGATCACGCGGTCACTCAGACCGCGGGCGCGCGCAAAGCGGATGTAGTCCTGCCGCAGCACCTCGAGCATCTCGGAACGCACGAGGCGCATGATCAGCGTCATCTGGTAGAGCCCCAGCGTGATCGAGGGCAGGATCAGCGCCTTGAGGCCCGAGGCCGTCAAGAAGCCCGTCGTCCACCCGCCGAGATCCACGACATCGCCCCGCCCGAAGGAGGGAAGCCATCCCAGCTCCACGCTGAAAAGGTAGATGAGCAGGATGCCGATGAGGAAGGTGGGCAGCGACACACCAATCAGCGAGGCGGACATGATGATGTTGGCCGTAATCCCGTTACGCCGGATCGCGGTGAAGACGCCCAGGGCAATACCCAGAACGATGGCAAAGATGCCGGAAACAAAGGCAAGCTCCAGCGTGGCCGGGGCGCGTTCCAGCAGGATCTCCGCGACCGGGCGGCCCTGCCGGTAGGAGATGCCGAAATTGCCCTGCACGGCCTGTTCAAGAAAGCGGTAGTACTGGACGACGAACGGCTCATCGAGGCCGAGCTGTTCGCGCAGGCGGTCGATATCGGCCTGCGTGCGCTCCTGCCCCAGCATGTTGTCGATGGGATCGCCCACGAAGGTGAACATGGAAAAGGCCACGAGCCCCGTGATGAGCAGCACGAGGATCGATTGGCCGATGCGTTTGATGATGTAGGAGAGCAAGTGGTCGGTCCTTGGTGGCGCGCCCCGACCCCTGCCGGGGCGCGCTCACAGTGGTCAGTTGACGGTCACCCAGCGCAGGATGAAGAAGTTGTCCGGGCGCTGTACGAGCTCAACGTTGGAGCGCGTGCCCCAGACCAGAGGCTGCACATAGAGCGGTACATAGGCGACTTCGTCCTGCATGATACCGGCCACTTCATCGAGCATCGCCTGACGCTTGGTGTCGTCGATCTCGGACTGGATCATCGGCAAGAGCTCATCGATGCGGGCGTTGGAGTAGCCACCGAAGTTCCACGAGCCCAGACGCTTTTCCGAATTCGGCGTGGAGCCAAGGAAACGGATTGGGTGCTCGGCATCAAAGGTGCCCGGCGACCAGCCGAGGAGATACATGTCGAAGTTGTCGGCACGCAGTTCCGGCCAGTAGTTCGACACCGGCATCGCATCGAGGTTCACGTCCATCCCCGCTTGCGCGAGCATCGCGGTAATCGCCTGGCAGACCGCTTCGTCATTCAGATAGCGGTTGTTGGGGCACTTGAGCTCGATCGTCTGACCGGTGAGGCCTGCCTCTTCGGCCAGCGACCGCGCTTTGTCGGCGTCGTAGGCGAAGGGCATGTCGTTGGTCGTCGAAAAACCGCGCATCGCGGGGGAGACGAGCTGGCTTGCTGCCTCGGCATTGCCGCGCATGATCGTGCGCAGGATCGCGGGCACATTCACAGCGGCCGCTACCGCCTCGCGGGCCTT
Source organism: Pseudomonadota bacterium (assembly GCA_038527425.1). Lineage (GTDB taxonomy): Bacteria > Pseudomonadota > Alphaproteobacteria > Rhodobacterales > Rhodobacteraceae > Shimia_B. Next base: position 672 of record JBCBFV010000308.1, on the reverse strand, counting down.
GGCATCGAGGAACATGTCATTGGTCGAGGCGCCGCCCGGCTCTTGGTCAAAGCCCAGCATGATCACGCGCGCCTCTATGCCCTGAATGACCTTCACGTCGGGGTTCGCCTGTAGACGCTCGGCATCCTGGATCGGCACCGGGTTGATGAAATCCACATCGCCGGAAATCAGCGCCGCGAGCGCCGTCGCCGGATTCTGGATCGGCGTCATCGTCACGGAGGTGAGGTTGTGTTCCACCTCTCCCCACCAGCCTGCATGGGGCTCGAGCGTGGTGGAAAGGTCTGGCTGCCTCGAAGTGATCTGGAAGGGGCCCGTGCCGTTCGCGTTCAGCGTGGCGTAGTTGCCCTGATCTTTGTCGGGGCGCTCCGCCCCATTGGCCGCGGCCCAGCCGCTATCCACCATCATCCAGTTGGCAATGGAATCCGGGAAGATCGGGTTCGGCGCCGTGGTCATGATATCGACGGTGAAATCATCGACCTTGATGACCTCGCTCACCGGCGCGAACCAGCTGGAGGTATCGGCTTCCTCAGAGGACGCGCGCTCGTAGGAGAAGATCACGTCATCGGCGTTGAATTCGGCGCCATCTTGGAAGGTCACGCCCTGACGCAGGGTGAAACGCCAGCCTTCGCCGTCGCCGATGGGCTCCCAGCTGGTGGCGAGCGAGGGCTCGAT
>JBCBFV010000307.1:0-2287 GCA_038527425.1 Pseudomonadota bacterium | reverse complement strand
CGCTTTTGGCGGCGGAGCTCTTGGCCGATGGCGGGATCGTCTTTCACCCTGGCGGCGGGACGCATCACGGGATGCCGGGCTATGCCTCGGGGTTCTGTTACCTCAACGATTGCGTCCTCTCGATCCTTGCGTTGCAGCGGGTGGGGGCGCGGCGGGTGGCCTATCTCGACATCGATGCGCATCACCCCGATGGGGTTACCCATGCCTTCCGCGATGACCCGTCTGTCCTGATCCTGTCGGTTCACGAGGAGAACCGCTGGCCCCGAACGGGTTTGGCCACCGACCGGGGGCCGGGCACGCATATCAACATTCCCGTGGCGCCGGGGTTCACGGATGCAGATCTTGCCCGCATCAGAGAGGAAGTCGCCATTCCTGCCGTCCGCGATTTTCGCCCTGATGCCATCGTCTTACAGTGTGGAGCGGATGCAGTAGCGGGCGACCCCCAGTCGCGACTTACGCTCACGAACAACGCTCATGTGGCGTGGGTTCGGACCTTCGTGACCCTCGCGCCACGCATCCTGATCACAGGCGGTGGCGGCTACAACCCGTGGACGGTGGGACGGCTTTGGACGGCGCTTTGGGGTGTCGCGAGTGGTCAGGAGCTTCCTGAGACGCTCCCCCCAGCCGCGCAGTCTGTTCTAGAGGGGCTCAGCTGGAAGCGCGCAGGTAAGCTGCGCGCGCCGGACGTCGAATGGACGAAAACGCTGCTCGATCCTATTGATTTAGCGCAATAAAGTAGCCTGCGACGCCCGCAATGATCGCCGCGACGATCACAGCAAAGGCGATCTTCCAAGCGCTGTAGGGCCGCTCGCCCTGAACGAGGCCCGTGCGGCCGTTCACAACGAAGCGGTAGGTCTTCCCGCGATACTTGTAGGCCGCCATCCACACGGGCAGCAGCACGTGTTTGAAGGTCACATCGCGCACCTGCGTCTTCAGCGTCGTGATCCGCTGCGCATCTCCGCCGATGTCAAAACGGACGTCGCGCTCGATCTGGCGGTTCATGATGACCTTGGCTTCCTCAAACCCCTGATCGAGCTCTACCGTGTAGGCCTCTGCCCGGAACCCGGCGAGGTATTCGGGCTGGTAGGGGCGTAGGTCGCTGAGGTCCCATGGGCTCAGACGATCAGTGTATTTCTTGGGCAATGACGTGGAAGCGAGGACGAGGACATCGTCAAAGAACCGCGCCACACGGCCCGAGACGCTGCGCCAGCGGGTTTTGCGCACGCGCCGTGTCTCGGTCTTGCCGTTTCGAGTCACGGTTTGATTGACGTAGTAATGCTTGCCGCGCGCGCCGGTGTACTGGCTTTTGGTATCGGCATCGAAGGTCCAGTAGGGGACGTAGATGCCGCTCATCTTGCGGCCTTTGCGGGCGTACTCGTCGACACCGCCGGGCGCGAACCAGAGCGAGCCTAGCCAATCCTGCAGCGCCTCGCGGGCGGCTTTCTCATCGACGGCGAAGGGAAGAACACCGCGAGGCTTGATGTGCTTGTTCGGCCCCGTATCGCTGACCACGGGCGTCGCGCAGAATGGGCATTCTGACGCGTGCTGGGCCGGGTCGTACTCGAATTGCGCACCGCAGCTATTGCACTGAACTGTCCGAGTTTCCTCGATTTCTTCGTCGGCTAGCTCCCCTTTGAGCGCCGTCTGGAAGTCGAGCTCCTCCATCGCGCGTGCTTGCGGGATCTCTTCGAGCTCAGCCGTGTTGCCGCAATGGTCGCACACCAGCTTCCGCGCATCCGGGTCAAAGCGGAAGTCGGACCCGCAGGCATCGCAAGGAAAGCGGTGGTCTGCGGGTGGGGTAGTGTCGAGATCGTCGTCGAGGTCGGTGTCAGTCACGGGTCGTCAGTGCTTTCTTAGATCCCGGGCGGTGGGGGCGGCGGCATCACGGTGAAGAGCTGCGCGAGCTCGCGCACGTCTTCGGCCTTCATCCAGCCGTCTTGGCCTTGCGTCCAGACGTAGGTCTCGCGGGTCAGCTGACCGTTGCCTGCCATCTCTGCGAGCCGCGCCTTGGAGAAGGGGCCGTTCGTGGCGCCGTTCTCAGCGATGTGCCAGACATGCTCCACCGGCGGGGGCGGAGGGGCGACGGGTGCAGCAGCACTCCCCCAAGGACCGGGCTGCTGAGCCTGCTGCTGGCCACCACCCATCATCTGACCAGCCATCTGAAGGCCCATGGCGGCCCCCATGCCCATGCCCATGGCGTCACCGGCAGCGCCGCCTGCACCCATGGCCTCGGCCGCTTTCCATTTCATGTGATCGTCGAGGTTGCCCGCGATCCCACGGGACGTGC
>JBCBFV010000306.1:0-2291 GCA_038527425.1 Pseudomonadota bacterium | reverse complement strand
GGTGCGCCCGCAGATGGGCGAAAACATCGGCGCGGCCGCGCGTGCGATGTGGAATTTCGGCCTCGACCGTATGCGCATCGTGGCGCCGCGGGATGGCTGGCCGAACCAAAAGGCCGTGGCAATGGCCTCGGGCGCGGGGCGTCTTCTAGATGAGGCGATGCTGACCGACGATCTGCCCGGTGCGCTGCAGGACACCACATACGTCTTTGCCACCACCGCCCGCCCGCGCGACATTACCAAGCCCGTCTTCGCGCCAGAACGCGCCATGCAGGTCGCTGCTGAAAAGATCGCGGCAGGCGAAAAGGTCGCCGTCCTCTTTGGCCCAGAGCGCGCAGGCCTCGAAAATGACGATGTGGCCCGCGCCAACGCCATCATCACGGTTCCGGTCAATCCGGAGTTCTTCTCGCTTAATCTCGCGCAGTGCGTCCTTCTGACCGGCTACGAATGGCAACGCGCGAGCACAGATTATGAGATGGAAGTGAATGATCCCCGCGGGGATTGGGCAAATGGAGAAGAGGTGGAAGCCCTCGCACGGCACTACGAGGAAAAGCTGGATGACGCTGGCTTCTTCTGGCCCGAGGCAAAGGCGCCTAACATGAAGCTCAATCTCCGCAACCTGTGGAGCCGCATGCCGCTGACACGCGCGGATGTGCAGACGCTCCACGGGCTCTTGAGACAAATGGCGCGCAAGCGTCAGAACATAACCGACGAAGGCTCGGAAGGCAGCTGATGGCACGATCGATTTTTGAGGAAGTGAGCGAAACGCAAAAGCCTGAAACAACGGCAGGCGTCATCGACCGGGGGCGAGGCGGCGCACGGCTGGCCATTCGCGCATGGCTGATGGTTCTGGCAGCGCTGGTGATCTGCATGATCATCGTGGGCGGCCTGACACGGCTTACCGACAGCGGGCTCTCGATCACGGAATGGGCGCCTTTGAGTGGCGCGATCCCGCCCTTGAACGCCGAGCAATGGCAAGCAGAGTTCGACGCCTACCGACAGATCCCAGAATATCAGCTCCAAAATGCCGGGATGAGCCTTGCAGAGTTCAAGGTGATCTACTGGTGGGAATGGGGTCACCGGCAGCTGGGCCGCGTGATCGGCCTCGTTTGGGCCTTGGGCTTTGTCTATTTCCTCGTGCGCCGACAGATCCCCGTGGGCTGGACGCCAAAACTGCTCTTTATCGGCGCTCTGGGCGGGCTTCAGGGCGCCATCGGCTGGTGGATGGTATCAAGCGGCCTGACGGGCACGATGCTCGATGTGGCCTCCTACAGGCTCGCCACGCACCTTGGCCTTGCTTTCATCATCCTCGGCTTCATTGGCCGCTACATCGCCGAGCTCAGCCGGAGCGAGCGTGACCTTATGCAGGCGCGCCGCGCGCGGGAAGGGGGGCTTGTGGTCCTTCTGTCTATCTTCACCGTCGTGCTCTTCATCCAGCTTCTGATCGGGGCGCTGGTGGCGGGCATCGATGCAGGGCAGGCCTATAACACCTGGCCCGACATGAACGGTCAGTTCTTCCCGGACACCGCGCTCGACCTCGAACCTACATGGCGCAACTTCTTCGAGAACTCCGGCATGGTGCAGTTCATGCACCGTATGTGGGGCTATTTCGCCTTCGCCTTTGCCGTCTACCTTGGGATCCGCGCGGGCAAATCGCCCAACAAGCGCACGCGCAAAGCCATTGGCCGCATCGGCCTTCTGATCACTCTGATGATCATCATCGGTATCGCTACGGTCATGCTGCACGCCACGCTCTGGATTGCTGCCATCCACCAAGCGGTGGCCATCGCGCTTTGGCTCGCCACGATCTACGCGACCTTCCTTGCCGCCAATCCCATTCAATCTTCGCTGAGAGACGCCTGACATGACCGCATTTGATGACTTGATGGCCTTTGACCGTGAGACCCAAGCCCTTGGCCAGATCCAGGGGCGCTTGGGCTGGGATCAGGAGACGATGATGCCCCGCGGTGCCGCCGATCAACGGGGGGAGGAGATGGCCGCCCTCGAAGGCGTGCTCCACGCCCGCCGGACCGATGCGCGTCTGGGCGAATGGCTAGCCTCCATCGATGACGCCGCGCTCGATGCCGTGGGTCAGTCGAAGCTGGCGCATATCCGCCGTGACTACGCGCGCAACACCAAGGTTCCGGGCAGCCGCCACATCCTCATTCGCGCGGGCCTCGGCCCACTGGCCTTGGGCCTTCGAGGTCACGCGCGCGATCTCAGCTGCGAGGCTGCCCGGAACCTTGGTGTTGCGCGCGAAGTCACGGCGGATATGCGCCATCTTCGACTGACCC
>JBCBFV010000305.1:0-2292 GCA_038527425.1 Pseudomonadota bacterium | reverse complement strand
CGAAGCTCCATATCCAGTTTCCAGACCGACCCTGCACTGTTGAATTTTACGTTCCAGAAGACCCCGAAGAACTATGGGAGTATCAGGTTTCCTTTTGGCAGACCGCTTGGGACGCTGACGAAGAAGTGTAGGTTTGGGCTCGAAGCTGCCGTTGGCTGACGGGCCATGCGCTAGGGCCACGCCCGCTCATGTACGCAACGAGAAGAGCCCAAAAAGCTCCGAAGGACCTAGCGTAATTGCAACTTCCACGTGCGCGTGAACAGCGCTGCCTTGTTGCTGGGGCTGGGTGGGCCTAAATGGACCCAGATGAAACGCTATATTCCCTTCATGAAGAACGACCCGGAGGTCGCCGTGATGCGCCTCGATGGGCTCATTGCGGCCGGACGTGGTCTCAATGACAACGGGATCGGCCCGGCGATCGAGAAAGCCTTTGCAGGCAAGCGCGCGGCTGTGGCGTTGGTCATCAACTCTCCGGGCGGCAGCCCTGTGCAATCGGCGCTGATCGGCGCGCGCATTCGCAGGCTGGCTGAGGAAAAGAACATCCCCGTTTATGCCTTCGTGGAAGACGTGGCCGCCTCAGGGGGCTACTGGCTCGCCGCTGCGGCGGACGAGATCTTCGTGGACGAAAGCTCTGTCATCGGATCGATCGGTGTGATCTCTGCGAGCTTTGGTGCCGTGGACGCGATCGAGAAGCTGGGTATCGAGCGTCGCGTCTACACGGCTGGTAAGTCCAAGAGCATGAACGACCCCTTCCGCCCCACGAAGGAGGAAGACGTCGCGCGCCTCAAGCGCCTGCTCGATGACATTCACCAGACCTTTATCAACCATGTCACCCGCCGCCGGGGCGAGAAGCTCGCGGACGACGACCGCCTGTTCACGGGTGAGATTTGGGTGGGCCAGTCGGGTGTCGATGTGGGCCTCGCGGACGCTGTGGGGCATATCGTGCCCACCATGCGCGCTCGCTTTGGTGAAAAAGTTAAGTTCCGCCGCTTTGGTCAAAAGCGCTCGCTGCTCACGCGGCTTGGAGCGCGCGCCCTAAGCGAGCTGGAATACGGCGTTGAGGAGCGGGCGGCTTTCGCTCGGTTTGGCCTCTGAGATGATCGTTAAGATCGTCACCTTTTTCCTGATTTTCGTCGCCGTCATGGCGATGTTCGGGCGTATTCGCTTTCCGCACCTGCTGGGTGTGGAGAAGATGCGTCAGCTGACGTCCCGCAAATGCCGGACGTGTGGGCGACCGCGCATCGGCAAAGGCCCCTGTCCCTGCGGGAAGGAGACCTAGGCCGTGGATCAACTGCTCGATTGGGTAAACGTGGCGCTGGGCCTCACGATCCTGCTTCTGGCAGGCGACGTGCTGGTCAAAGGGGCGGTGAACTTGGCGCTGCGCCTCGGTATCCCCGCGCTCATCGTGTCATTGACGATCGTGGCCTTTGGCACCTCGGCGCCTGAGCTTCTTATTGCGGTCCAAGCGGTGCTCGAAGGGCAACCCGGCCTCGCGGTGGGCAACGTGGTGGGCTCGAATACCGCCAACGTGCTCTTGGTGTTGGGCGTCCCGGCGCTGTTGGCCACGCTCAATGTCGGGGAATGCGAGACGCGAAAGAGCTATGTCATCATGCTCTTGGGATCGCTTCTCTTCATTGGTTTGGCCTTTATGGGCCCGCTGACTTGGTGGCACGGCCTCATTTTGCTCGGCGCCTTGGCGCTGATCCTCTTTGATCAGGGACGCGAGGCGATGACCCATCGTTCGTCCTGTGGCGCTGTCGCCGACGAAGAGGAAGACGTCGAAGGCGCGGACCCTGAGATGCCGGGTTGGAAGATCGCCGTCTTTATTCTTTTGGGGATCGCGGGCCTGCCGCTGGGCGCGGATCGCCTCGTGGACGGCGCCTCTGATATCGCGCGTGACTTTGGCATGTCTGACGCGGCCATCGGGCTGACGCTCGTGGCCATCGGCACCTCGCTTCCGGAACTCGCGACTACGTTGGTTGCGGCCTTCCGCAAACAGGCGGACGTGGCGCTGGGCAATGTGATTGGCTCGAACCTCTTCAATCTGCTTGCGATCATGGGTGTGACCGCGCTTGTCGCGCCGGTCCGTGTGGCCCATGATTTCCTCGAGACTGACTTCTGGATCATGCTGGCCGCGTCCCTGGCGCTTGCTCCCTTTGTTTTCCTGCGTTGGCATTTGACGCGTGCTTGGGGCGGCGCCTTCGTGGTCACCTATCTCATCTACATCATCGTGGTGATCGACTGATGCGGGCGTTGGTTACCGGCGCGGGCGCGCGCTTGGGGCGTGCTATG
>JBCBFV010000304.1:0-2299 GCA_038527425.1 Pseudomonadota bacterium | reverse complement strand
ATGGACGCTGACGCCTTCGCAGCCTTCACCGAGGCTGGAAGTGCCTTTGACGAGGCAACGGCTGGCAAGCTCGAGGAATTCATCCTCTCTGCCGGGGGCAGCCGCCCACCGGAGGAGCTTTATACCGAATTCCGTGGCCGGATGCCGGGGGTGGAGCCTTTGCTGAAAGGGCGCGGCCTCGCGGCTTAAATGATGCGCCTTAGGGCGTGCACTTGTCCCGCAGACGCTCCCACGCGCGGTCGACGAAATCGTCGGCCTGCGGCTCCAGACAGGTGAGCGACAGGAACCAGTGCACGTATTTCTCGTACTCGAACCCGTCGAGCTTATGGGCGCCGTTGCGCAGGTGATCGCGCAGTTCCTCCTCTGTGCGGGCCACGAGGGAGGCATGGTGGAAATCGCACCGCGCACAGGTGATGAGCTTTTTCTTCTGCAGCAGCGCCTCGAACCCGGCAGCGCTGTTTTGCGTCACGACCCAGTCCGCGGCGGCGATGAGATCGTGCACCGAGGCGTCTGAGACGCGGATGTTGGGATCCGTGGCGGCGAGCTTGTCGATGCGCGCGCGTGTGACGCTGTCCTGCTGGGGATGGGGCTTCACGTAGACGATGCCGCCACCTGCCGCGCGCGCCGCGTTGCGGATCATCGCATCGGTTGAGAGGTAGTGCTGGCGGGGCACGCGCGTCTCGATATCCTGACAGAACACGACCGACTGAGCGCGGTCCAGCGCGCCGGGATCGCGATCCGCCTGCGGCATGCGCGAGACGTTGTTATCGACCATGTAAGAGGCCATCCCGTGGTAGAACCACGACGCGCTGTCCCAATCGATCCCGTGGGGCCGGAAGGTGCGCATCCGGATGGAGCTATCGGCGTTGATGCCCACTTCATCGAGGTACCAGAAGCCCCAGATGTAGGATGGAGCCACATGCATCACGCGGTGTCCGTAGCCGGGCCTGTCGCCCAAGATCACGTGCATATGGTTTTGAGCGAGCATCGCTTGGGAGAGCGGGCTATCAAGCTCCACCACCACGCTGGCGATGTCATATTCGGCGAGGCGGGGTGCGAGCAGGGCGAAGAAATCAAACTCCCCCGAGGAGACCTTTTCGATCCAACCCGGCGCAGCATGGACCACGAAGAGCCTTGCCGCGCTGGCGAATTCCTTGAGTTCCCCCGCGAGGGTGACGTGTTTCATGAAACCTTCCCGAAGACGCAACACTCAGCGCCGGATTTCACCTGGTTCCACACCCCAGAGTGACGACTTCGGCGCCCAGCCCTTATAGCCGCCCGCCGTAAGCCTGCACCATAATTCTTCACATTTGCCTAAGCGCGCCACGACGCCGAGCTCCAGCCGTGCCACGACCTGGCCCTGTGACTCTGGGCGCGGATATAGCGCGAGCATGTCTTCCTCGATGATCACGGTGCGCGTGCCAGAGAGGAGGGAATAGTGCATCCAGCCGCCTTGCCCGTCACGGTCGCGCACCCGGCGCCAATGGCCGTGCTCAGCAGTGATCTGAAGCGGCATGTCGCGGCGCGTGAAAATCCAGTCGATCCGATGCGACAACGAAGGCCCGCGCCGCACGTTGGCCTCCGAGGCCTTCATGGACACGAAGCGGGGGATCTCAAAATTCGTGACCGAGCCGCGTTTGACTTCTTCTGCGCCCGCCGCGAACGGCATGAAGACGCACAAAGCCACAAGGCTTGCCCAAACGATGCGATGCACCATGCTCCTACCTCTGTCGTCAGCGGGTTCTTGTGCCCGCGATCCTATAGCGGCAATCTGCCATGAAAGACCCGCTTCGGGGAAGGGAAGGAAGGCCATCGATGTCAGCAAAGCGCCTGAGTGTTGTCGTCACGCGACGCTTGCCGGAGGTCGTGGAGACCCGGATGTCCGAACTCTTTGACGTGCAACTGCGCGAAACCGATGAGCCTATGACGAAGGCTCAATTGATCGAGGCTGTGAAAGGCGCTGATGTTTTGGTCCCCACGGTGACCGATGAGATTGATGCCGGTCTGCTCGGTCAGGCCGGGGATCGTTTGAAACTGATCGCGAATTTCGGGGCAGGGGTGGATCACATCGATGTGGCCACGGCCCGCCAGCGGGGCATCCATGTGTCGAACACGCCGGGCGTGGTGACGGATGACACCGCCGACATGGCCATGGCCCTCATGCTCGCCGTGACGCGGCGCATCCCAGAGGGTCTCAGCCTCATGCAAAAGGAAGACTGGGACGGCTGGTCCCCCACGGCGATGCTGGGGGGGCGCCTCGGGGGGCGGCGGCTCGGTATTCTCGGCATGGGGCGCATCG
>JBCBFV010000303.1:0-2325 GCA_038527425.1 Pseudomonadota bacterium | reverse complement strand
CTCGGATTTCCCACGCAGGTCAATCTCGACGATGTCTTCGGCTTTTTCGCTGTCGAGGGTTTGGGTGATGAGGGCGCGTGTGGCTTCGCTCATCGATTTCGGGTCAGCCATCGCGCTTACCCGTGCATCCGCGGCTTGAGCCGCATCGGACGAAAGAGACAGGACATAGTCCTCCTTCTTCTATGCGCCGCAAGCCCCGGCGCCGGGCATGGGTTGAAGTTAGCAAGTGAAAGGGTGCTTATCAACGAATAGCCATCACAAGCGTCAGAGCGCGCATGGCCTGTGGTAATTAGGAGAATTCATGACCCGCGTCTTTGGCCTACTTTCCCTTATGTTTCTGATTTCATGCGGTTTTGGAGGGCGCTCTGAAACACCAAGCGCTGCTGAAACACGTGCGAAGTTCGGCTTTTCATCCGACATTGTTGAAATTTGTGATGTCTCTGGCGCGCTGGGCAAACGCATTGATCCGGTGGGGCGGGGCTCCTCAAACGCGGCCTGCGGGTTCGATGACGCCGTTATGGTCTATGCTCTCGGCGGAGTAGCGCTCAACCCACCGGCGCGGATGCAGTGCCGCACCGCGCGCATCGCGTCGACCTGGATGGACGCCGCTGTGCTGCCCACATTCCGTGATGCGCGCCGTGATCTGGAGAGCATGCGCGTGGCTGCGGACTACTCCTGCCGGACGCGTAACAGCCGCCGGGGCGCGCGTTTGTCCGAGCACGCAAAAGGCACCGCGATCGACATTTCGGCCTTCCGGATGTCGGATGGCGAGACGCTCACCGTGCTTGGCGATTGGCGCAACAACAACGGCGGTTTCATGAAGCGGCTCTTCCGGGCGTCCTGTCGGATCTGGCACACGTCAATTGGCCCGGATGGCGACCGCTTCCACCAAGACCATTTCCACTTCGATGCCACCCGCGACCGGGGCCCAAACACCTGGTGCCGTTAGGGGCATAGGCGGGGGGTCTCGATCACTGTCTCAATTGGCGTCGGACGCAGGAGCGGCAGGAATGCCGCCTCCTCGGCCAGCCGGATGGCGACGCTGAACTCTGGCGCCGCGTCTGCGGCCGTCAGGCACGCATCGAAAGTGAAGTTCATCGCCAGGCTGTTCTGCCCGTCCTTGGGCCACGTGGCTGCCTTGGCTTGTAGGCCGCGCAGTGTTTCGGCGGCCTCACGCGTCAGCGCATAGGTCACCACGCCGTCCTCACCACGCAGAATGCGGAGCGGTTGTGGGCCGCCGAACACCTCCCCCGTCGCCCCGCGCGTGATGGTGAAGCTGAGCTCCTCTGACCCTGGCGTCACGCGCAGCTCGGGATCAAATCTTGCCTGCACGGCAAAACCGGTTGGGTCTGCTGTTAGCGGGTCCAGCCGATCCAGTTTGAGCGCCGTGGGGATCACAACGCTGGTGCATGCGTTGAGGCAGAGAGCGAGGGCAAGGATGAGAAGATGTTTCATGTGGGGTTCCAATCATGGGCGAATCGTTTAATGTAAAACATGAAAGATTTGCCGGATAACTGGAATACCCCATGCCACACACTGTCGCCCTCCCGTCTCCTCGGCTTGCAGGCTCGCTCGCCTGGCTGTCGCTCTTTGCGCTTTTTGCCTTTCCCGCTTTCCTGATCTGGAAGCTGGTGACTGGTGATGTCTCCCAGGCTTACGTGGCCGCCAATCCAACGCTGAACATCGCGGCCCCACCAGAAGGGTGGCGACTTTGGACCCTGCTCGGGCTCGACACGGTAGAGATTTTGGTGACGCTCGCGATCCTTTGGCAGGTGCGCGGGGTTTTCGCTGCCTTCGCGCGGAGCGGGGAACCCACCCGCGATGTGGCGCGGCGGCTCTATGTGACGGGGCTTCTGCTCTTGTTTCAAGCCCTGCTCGCGCCCTTGGTGCGCATGGCAGAAAGCGTGCTTTTGACCCTCGCCAACGAAGTCGGGCAACGGGAACTGTCGGTGAGCCTTGGGTCCACGGAGGTGACGCTGATCATCGCGGGTGGCCTCTTGATCTGCACCGGACGCGCCTTGGGTCACGGGGCGGCGGCCGTGGACGAAAACCGAGGCTTCATCTGATGGCGATTGTGGTGAGGCTCGACGTGATGATGGCGCGGCGTAAGGTGACGGGGCGTGATCTGGCGGCGCAGATTGGGCTGTCAGAGCAGAACCTGAGCGTGCTGAAAAGCGGGCGGGCGCGGGGCGTGCGGTTTGAGACGCTCGAAAAGCTCTGCGCCGCCTTGGAGTGTCAGCCTGGCGATTTGCTGGAATTTGAGGTCTGAGGCTCCTCGCCCGCCCGCTTTTCAGCACGCTCAGGTTCTGCTCTGACAGCCCAATC
>JBCBFV010000302.1:0-2339 GCA_038527425.1 Pseudomonadota bacterium | reverse complement strand
CCGGCGCAGCGCCGCCGCCGAGGCTGTGTTGCAGGCCAAAATCACAAGGTCGCAGCCTTCTTCGAAGAGCCGCCCGACTGCTTTTGTCCTGCAACACAGCCTCGGCGGCGGCGCTGCGCCGGATGCAAGAGGGTTGGGTGCCGCGGGACAAGCGCGTGCTCGGTGTGTTCGTGCCACTCATCGAAGCGCTGACCGAACGGCAATGGGGCGATAACTCGCCCCCACGCGAGGTTGACGTGAAACACGTGGCTTTGTTTGCGACGCCTGCGACCGTGGCTTCCCGCGCATTTCAGCGGGAGCTGGCCTTCCGCGCCATTGGCGTGGATGTCGAGGCGCAGGCCTGCGGCGGCGTGGTGGACGCTATCGAAGACGGCGATCTGATCCTTGCGGAAGCGCTCGTGAAGTCTCACGTGGATGCGCTGAAGCGGAAGATGCCCAATCCGGGTGCCGCGATCCTGGGCTGCACGCATTACCCGCTGATGGAAACAGAGTTTCAGGCCGCGCTTGGCGCGGACGTAAAGGTCTATTCCCAGGCCAACCTCGTGGCTGAAAGCCTCGCCGACTACCTGGAGCGCCATCCAGAGATGCTCGGGCAAGGGCAGGCGACGGGCTACCTAACGACCGGCGACGCGCAGCGCGTATCTGACCGCGCGACGCAGTTCCTGCGACGAAAGATCGAGTTCGTTCCAGCCTGATCTTTCCTTAAATGCTTGCCTTGAAAGGGCACCCTCATGTCGCACAAAGCCATCATCCTCGGCGCGTCCGGTTACACCGGCGCAGAACTCGTCCGGCTCATCTCTACCCATCCTTCCATTGATATCGTCGCAATGTCGGCGGACAGGAAGGCAGGGAAGGAGATGGCGGAGGTCTTCCCGCACCTACGCCACCTCGATCTGCCCACGCTGCAGAAGATCGACGAGATTGACTTCAACCGCGCCAACATCGTGTTCTGCGCGTTGCCCCACGCTACGTCACAGGCCGTGATCCGCACGCTGCCCGCCGATATCAAGATCGTCGATCTCTCCGCAGACTTCCGGCTGCGGGACCCTGAGGCCTACGAGGCGTGGTACAGCAAACCGCATTCAGCCACCGATCTTCAGGAAGAGGCAGTCTACGGCCTCACCGAGTTCTACCGGGACGAGATCGAAGGCGCCCGTTTGGTTGCGGGCACAGGCTGCAATGCGGCCACGGGACAATACGCGATGCGCCCCCTCATCGAGGCCGGCGTCATTGATCTCGATGAGATCATTGTCGACCTGAAGGCCGCCGTCTCCGGCGCGGGCCGGTCTCTTAAGGAGATGCTCCTCCACGCTGAGCTTTCTGAGAGCGTTGTCCCTTACTCCGCAGGCGGTAAGCACCGGCATCTGGGCGAGTTCGATCAGGAATTCTCCAAGATCGCGGGCCGGGAAGTGAAGATTCAATTCACCCCGCACCTCATCCCAGCGGACCGGGGCATCCTGGTTACGGCTTACGTCAAAGGCGATCCTTCAGAGATCCATCAGACGCTGGCCAACGCCTATGCGGATGAGACGTTCCTTCAAGTGCTGCCCTTCGGCGAACTGCCGCAGATGAAGCATATCCGGGGCTCGAATTACTGCCATCTGGGCGTTGCGGGCGACCGCCTGCCGGGCCGTGCAATAGTGGTGGCAGTGCTCGATAACCTGACCAAAGGGTCCAGCGGACAGGCGCTCCAGAACGCCAACCTCATGCTGGGCGAGGAAGAGACGGCGGGCCTCACGCTCGCACCCGTCTTCCCGTAATGCGCGGGCTCAAAAAGAAACGGCGGATGCAAATCATCGCGCTGGCGCTCCTGTCTTTGATCGGGGCGACGGCGCTTATCGGCTACGCCTTTCAGGACGGGATCAACTTCTTCCGCGCGCCCTCGCAGATCGTGGCGGATCCTCCAGCGCCCAACGAGGTCTTCCGTATTGGCGGCCTCGTGGAAGAGGGCACGCTGGTGCGCGGGCAGGGCGAGGCGATCACCTTTAGCGTCACAGATGGCGGCGCGTCAGTGCCTGTCACCTATGTGGGTATCTTGCCGGACCTCTTCCGCGAGGGTGAAGGCATGGTGGGGACCGGCAGCTTTGTGAACGGTGTCTTTCAAGCGACCGAAATCCTCGCCCGCCATGACGAAACCTATATGCCCAAGGAAGTCATCGACGCTCTCAAGGAGCAGGGCATCTATCAGGAGCCTGACGCCTAACCGCGCCCTTTCTTTGGCTAGAAATACTCCCGCCGGAGGCATTCCGACGGTGGCAGCGCACGCCCTAATCCGACTTGATTAACCAATTCTAGCCACCTTCCGTCGCGCAATCCGGACGGAGGGGCCCATGCTCAAT
>JBCBFV010000301.1:0-2367 GCA_038527425.1 Pseudomonadota bacterium | reverse complement strand
GGCTTCGCGTGGCCGTAAAGGCAGGCGGGCCTTCTTCGGTTTCCACCTCAAGCACCGGGAGCAGGCCGTTTTTGATGATGTTGTGGGCAAGCTCGAGGTGGCACTGCCTGACCCCTTCGCATTGACGGCCGTGCTCCCGGTGCTTGAGGTGGAAACCGAAGAAGGCCCGCCTGCCTTTACGGCCACGCGAAGCCCAGAGGGCATCGTACAGATGCGCGGGCATTTGGGCGATGAGCTCGCGCAGACAGCGATCGAGACCTATGCGATGTCGCGCTTTGGTGCCGATCTAGCCTCACTGTCTGCCGAGCCCCATTCCGCGCTCCCGCAGGGCTGGTCGCTGCGAGTCCTCGCTGGGTTGGCGGCGCTTTCAGAAGTGGAACGGGGAAGCGTTGAAGTGAGTGCCGACGATCTGTCTATCGATGGGACGACAGGCAGCACAGAGGCACGCGCAAAGATTGCCCAGATCCTGTCGGATGAATTGGGCGAAGGTCAGGCCTTTTCGATCCGCGTGGCCTATGACGAGCGGCTCGATCCGACGGCCAACATCCCGACGTCTGAGGAGTGCTTGGAGCAGGTGGTGACCATCACGACCGAGCGCAAACTGGCCTTCGAGCCAGGGTCTGCGGACCTCGATGCAGACAGTCTTGAGACGCTTGAGGCTGTGGCCGCGGTTCTCAAAGGTTGCCCAGAGTTTGAGATCTCGATCGAAGGACACACCGACAGCCAGGGCCGTGAGATCATGAACCTGTCGCTCTCGCAGGAGCGGGCCGAGGCCGTGGTGGAGGCGCTGCGCGCGGAACGCCTAGCCTGGGCGGGGCTCTACCCCAAAGGATTTGGTGAAGCGACGCCGATTGCCGACAACGACACCGAAGAGGGCCGCGAGGCCAATAGGCGGATTGAATTCAAACTCTTTGTCCCGCAAGAAGAAGCCGCTGACGAGGCTGAGGCCTCGGATGAAGAAGGCGCCTCCGGTGAGGCTCCAGAGGCCGCCGCGGAGGAGGAAGCGAGTGAATAGAGGTGAGCTGATCCTGGCGACGGCGATTATTCTCTTCGTGGCCTTTGCTCTTGGGTGGTTTGCCTCGTGGCTCGTAAACCGCTTTACGCGCGTATCGAAGTCCGATGTGGGTGAGCTCGACCGGATGGCGCAGCAACTGCACGAGGCTGAAGAAGCCCGTGACCAGGCGATCACCTATCTTCAGCAGCGTGAGGCGGAGATCACGAACCAGCTGACGCAGACCGAGGCCGAGCTTCGTGCTGCGATGGATGGTCTGCGCGATGCCCGCACCGAGGCCGAAGAGCTGCGCTCCTATATCGAGCGTCAGAACGCCTGATCGGGCGCGAGCCCACCCGCCTCCCTTCTACGCCTTTCAGGCTTGAACCTAAGGGGGCGCGCTGCGCGCGGTGGTGTTGCTTTCGAGAGTGGTGTCTGGGGAGGGGTCAGACCCTCCGGGGGAAGTACGAAGCGCGAAGAAGGGGGCTAGCGTTCCCAAGCCTTCAGGGCGGCTTCGTCTTCGTCTTTGGCGACGACCCAATTTGCACCGTCGGCGGTGACTTCCTTTTTCCAGAAGGGCGCGCGGGATTTCAGGTAGTCCATAAGGAAGTCAGCCGCTTCAAAGGCCGCTTTGCGGTGCTTTGAGGCAGTCGCGACCATCATGATGGGCTCGGTGGGTTTCAGCGCGCCGTGGCGGTGGAGGATGAGCACGTCATCGAGCGGCCAGCGCGTTTGCGCCTCGGTCGCGATCTGCGCCAGCGCTTTTTCGGTCATGCCGGGGTAGTGCTCGATCTCCATCGTGGCGAGCGTGCCTTCGAGGTCGCGCGTCAGGCCTGTGAAGGTGACGACGGCACCTGATGTGCTTTGTCGGGCCGTGAACTCGCTAAGGAGTTGCCCCGGATCGAAAGGGGCGGATTGGACGCGGATGTCCATCTCAGCCGCCGGTCATGGGCGGGAAGAAGGCCACTTCTCGGGTGTTGCCAAGGGGTGTATCGAAGTCGGTGAGTTCCTGGTCGTAAGCCACACGGAGGGCCGAGATATCAGCGAAGGCTGCCGCGTGGTGGGGACTGAGCGCGCGGAGTTCGTCCATGAGCTCGGTTGCCGTGGCCGCAGAGGTTTCAATGACTTCACGGCTCTCACCGATGCGCTCGCGGAGCCAGGCGAAATAGAGGACGTCGATCTTCATTTTGCCCCCTGCAGGTGCGGACGTGCTTTGGCGAAATAGTCAAAGCCCGTGACCATCGTGAGTGCGGCGGCGAGCCAGAGGAGGGAGACGCCGCTGAAGCGGAGCCAGCCGATAGCGGCCTCCCGCCAGCGGATACCCAGCGGGTCTTCTTCGAGGCCCGTTAGGATCGCATTGTAAATTTGCTCATCCA
>JBCBFV010000300.1:0-2376 GCA_038527425.1 Pseudomonadota bacterium | reverse complement strand
CTCCGCGTGTTTTCAGACGAGCCATCAACCAAAGATAGTGCGATCTACCATAAAACACGCGGAGGGCGGGCCTTATAGAAGCCACAAGGGCGTTTCTGATGACCAAAGTCGAGGCGGTCGAAAAATTCCGAGCAGCACTTGAAGGACTAAGTCTGGAGGAAATCGCTGCGGTGTCAGATAAGATAAAGGACGCCATCGCAGAGTATGCGCTGCAGAACAATTTGACGGCCCATGAAGCCGCTCATCTGTCGAGCATGGTGTTTAGTACGAGACCCCTAAGATAGGGCGACTGTATACTTGATAAACCCGCCTCATGGGTCAAGTCTAGCGAGCGCGTAGCTTAATCGGAAAAAGCGCCAGCGGTGCCCGTCCCGCCTAGGGTTTTTAGAACAGGGCGATCAGACTAACCGCAGGAGATAGACCGCAGTGCGGTTTGGGTTCGGGTCCCCCCGCGTAGCTTAATCGCCGGACGGCTTCTTGTCGTCCGGCTTCTGCTTCGCCAGCTTCTTCAGCTTCTCGTTGAACCGCTCTTCGTCGTCGTCCATCCCGAGTTCACGGGCGACCTCCTTGAAGCGCTCAAGTTGGAATTTCTTGTCAGTCGTCATCATCAGGAAACATTTCCGGTTGCGGCGGCGAAGGCGGAGGGCAGATCTTCAGCCTAACCTTGTCGCGCCTCGGTAAGACGCCATCGAATTTCAACAGATCACTGCCGTCAGAGGTGTGCAATTCATCCAAGTTGGCTAGGAGGCAACTTGCAACACGGATTGCGTCCTGAGGTTTGCCGAGACCTGAGTGACGGCGCAATAAGCGCCGCGCCGAGTTTCCAACATCCACATCCACGTTGATTTTCTTTATGAACTCAGACTCGATGAAATCTTCGAAGGCTCGGTCCTGATCCTCTTGAATTCCGACCGCTGTCGGCACCCTGGTTAGCAACATTCTGGTGTTCGGCTCATATACTATAGGTTGTGCTTGACACGTCTTAGCATGGCAGAGATGGTGCAGGTGGTGGGTGAGATGTGTAAGTAGACGGCTCGTCTCTTTCGCATGCAGAGAGCAAAAAAAGTCAACGAGCCCTCATTCGGGTCATCAGACGATCCACTCAAACACTTTCTCGGCTGGCATCACCTATGTGTCAGCCGAGCTTTATTGGTCTCAAGGATCCGCGGGCCTCGCTCAATGGCCTACTCGGCCCCCTACTCTCCGCGCTAGAAGAGTGCCTGATCTCGCCACTTCAATAAGCTACTAGGAGCAGTGTTCCGCAACACGACTTGCTCAAGATGCCATGCATCCACTACGGACAATCCCTCATCATCTGCAAAGACTTGGATTGCTTCGAAAATCAACATCACCACACATTCACGAGAACTCGGAACTGAGTTATCCAGCGCCTCCTGGAGGGCCAAAACTACCAGAGCATGGTCCATGTCACTGCCCTTCACTGTATATCGAACGGCCAAACCATACATCCAAGAAGTGAAAGCTATCCAAACACCGGAGCGATGCTAGCGCACTCCGTGTGGAGTGTTTCTATCTGGGCGAAAATCGGTTGCAACGGTGTCGAACTCCGCCTCTGCTTGCTTGATGATCTCAAGCATCGCAGAGGCGGTGTGTTTAAAGCCAATTGCCATGCACGCTTGCGCAACAGCGCGCTGGTCTTGAGTGCTTTGAATTCGCAACTGATCAACAGCACGCACCCCAAACCTTCGTTCCCCGCTTGGGTCAATCGCACACATCGTAATCCCTGACTAACCTACGACTCTGACATCTGGGTTTTTGTGAGAACCAGCTTAGCAGACAGGGCGACACTTCCGCGCCAGGAACTAATCCGATGCACAATATTTGATCGGCCCGAGCAGCCAGGACTGTCTTAAAGGGCAACCCTGGACTGGTACGGCAGGCGTTTGCCGTTGGGGTGTCTTACGTTCGCACAAGAGCCGAGGAACTGGATAGCGAATCGAGGGAGTTAGGCGTCTTCAATTCCCCTGCTTTTGGCATTTATTATCGCCCGAGATCTCAAGCAGCCGAAGCATGCCTAGTAAGCCGCTTCGACCATGCAGCGTGAAGAAACCGTGAATTAAAACTCCGTGCTTTTACGAGACCCGCCGGATAGAACGACAGCTAGGCTACGCAAGCTTTGCCGACGAAAGGTAATGAATCTTCAGGGCCAGTTGGAACCCAAGGCACCAAACCGGCACCGGACGCACCCATCCACAGCACATCTACGCGGTGGCCTAAAGGGTGGCCCAATCCGAATACCTTTCCTTAAATAATTGTTTTTAAACGATTTATTTTGAAAAATGGTGCCCAGAAGAGGACTCGAACCTCCACGTCCATACGGACACCAGCACCTGAAGCTGGCGCGTCTACCAATTC
>JBCBFV010000299.1:0-2396 GCA_038527425.1 Pseudomonadota bacterium | reverse complement strand
CTTCTTGGGATCTGAAGGCGGCGATGCTGGAGATTTTGGATCAGCGTGGGGCGGAGTATCCGGCCGAGCACAATGTGGGTCATCTTTATGCGGCCAAGCCTGATCTGGCGGCATTCTATAAGAGCATTGATCCGACGAATTCGCTCAACCCCGGATTGGGGAAGATGTCGAAGTTGAAGGACTACGCTTAAGCGGTCTGTGCGCGGCTCTGTTCCTGCGCGCGCCGTGCGGCGTGCTCGAAAGGCGCCCGCCCACCGACCCGGGGAACGTTTAGGCTTTTTGGTCGCGCTGGAAGACCCAGTCGTGATCGGGGTCGTTCTGGAAGCGCCATTTGCGCATGGGGCCCGCCATTACGTTCAGGTAGTAGAGATCGTGGCCATAGAGCGCCACGGCAGGGTGGTAGCCTTCTGGCACGAGCACCACGTCTCCGTCCCCCACCGCCATGGTTTCATCGAGGGAGCGGTCGTCGTTGTAGACGCGCTGGACTGAGAAGCCCGTGGGCGGGTTGATTTTGTGGTAGTAGGTCTCTTCGAGATAGGTCTCGTTCGGGAAGTCGTCGCGATCGTGCTTGTGGGACGGGTAGGACGACCAATTGCCGTTCGGGGTCCAGACCTCGGTGACGAGGAGCGCGTCAGCCCACTCCTTTTCTTCCATCATGATGGCGTTCACGTAGCGCGTGTTGGCGCCGGTGCCGCGGGCCTCCATGGGGGCGTCATCGGGTTCGATCACGCGCACCGGGTGGTTTCCCATCCCCGGTGCAGCGCAGAGCGCAACCTCCAGCTCGGTCTCAGCTTGGATCGAGAAGGTGGCGCCATTGGGTACGTAAAGGGACCAGCCCTTTTCGCGGCTGTGGATGTCCATGCGCCCGCCGAGGGTCCCGAGATCCTCGCCATCGACCGAGGCTTTCATTTTGCCGGTGATGATGACGAGAAGATGCTCCCAATCCCCCGTTTCGCGATCCAGCGCCTGGCCGGGCTCGAGCTTGAGCACGTCAAAGGCGACATAGTTCCAGTTGGGGCAATCCTCGTGGACGCTCTCTGGATCGATCGCTTGCAGGTGGGGGGCAGGGCCCGGTTTCCTCAGCAGGTTGGGCATTTACATCTCCGCGAACTCTTTCTCGAGCTGGCCGATATCGGCACCGCCGGCCATCAGCCGGCGGATGTCTTGGCCCTCAAGCTCTTCCTTAGTGCCTGCGCCAATCACTTGGCCCAGGGCGAGGAAGGTGTAGCGGTCGCCCACGAGTTTCGAGTGAATCTCGTTGTGGGTGATGAAGATAATCGCGATGTCGCCGCGCGCACGCACGCGTTTGATCGTCTTCAGCACTTCCATCTGCTGCTTCTGGCCGAGCGCGGATGTCGGCTCGTCCAGGATCAGCACTTTGGCGCCGAAGTAGATGGCGCGCGCGATGGCAAGCGTCTGACGCTGACCGCCAGACATGGTGCCCACGGCCTGCGTCGGGTCGGAGAAGTCGATCCCGATTTTGAGCATCTCTTCATGGGCGATCTTGTCCATCTCGTCCATTTTAAGCGCCCCGAAGGCCCCCTTCATCTCGCGCCCCATGAAGAAGTTGCGCGTGACCGACATCAGCTGGTTGACGGCGAGGTCTTGATACACCGTGCCGATCCCAGCAGCAGTGGCATCCCGCGGGGAGCGGAAGTTCACCGGCTTGCCTTCGATGTAGATCTGCCCGCCGGAGGGCTCATGCACCCCGGCCAGCGTTTTGATCAGCGTGGATTTACCGGCACCGTTGTCCCCCAGAAGGGCGTGCACCTCGCCGGCGTGGATCTCCAGATCCACCCCGTTGAGCGCCGTGAAGGGGCCGAACTTTTTGACGAGTTTTTCGACGCGAAGATACGGTTCAGCCATCTTAGATACCTCCCGTGATGCGCTTGCGGATGCGCTCGTTGGCAAAGACCGCCGCGAGCAGGATGGTGCCGAGGAAGACGCGGAACCATGCGCCGTCGATCGACGGGATGAAGAAGACCGCGTTGGCCACGAGGCCCACGGTGATCGCCCCGAAGACAACGCCAAGGACCGATCCGAAACCGCCGGTCATCAACGTGCCGCCCACAACCGCGATGGCGATCGCGAAGAGCTCCATCAGGTTGCCTTTGGCTGCGTCAGAGGTGTTCGTGTCAAAGACCTGGCAGGCCGCGAACATGGTCGCGCAGAAGGCCGTGAACATGAACAGGCCGATCTTCACGCGGTTCACCGGCACACCGTTTGCGCGGGCGCTCTCTTTGTTGTCGCCGGTGGCGTAGATCCAGTTGCCGATCTGCGTGCGGCTCAGGATGAAATAGGCCACGAGCGAGATGATGTTGAACCACATGAAACGCGCATCAAAGCCGGTGACCCAATGCTCCAAGCGGCGGTTGATGTTGAGAAGGGCGAGCGCG
>JBCBFV010000298.1:0-2412 GCA_038527425.1 Pseudomonadota bacterium | reverse complement strand
CCCAAAGGGCGTCCGGTACAGGTGCCTCAAACTGCGCGACATTGCGGAGGAGAGAGCCAGTCTTCGTCGTGCCAATGAGCGTTGAGGCCACGAGCGGGTGTTGTGCTGGGTATTGCAGGGCAGCCGTCGCGATTGGCACGTCATGGCGGGCGCAGATGGCTTCGATCTCGCGGACGCGGGCCATGATGGGTTCGGCCGCCGGGGCGTAGTTGTAGGTGGCCCCTTCGGTGGCGCCGGTCGCCAAGATGCCGGAGTTGAAGACCCCGCCGACGACGATCTTCACGCCATGTGCTTCGCAGAGCGGGAACAGGCGTTCGAGCGCGCGCTGTTCGAGCAAGGTGTAGCGCCCCGCGAGGAGGATCAGGTCGAGCTCCACGCGGCCCACGAGCTCCTCGCAAATCTCGATGGTGTTCACGCCGATCCCGATGGCGGAGATCGCGCCTTCTTCCTTGAGACGCGTCAGTGCTTTGTGCCCACCGCCTTTGAGGAACTCCGCGCGGTGGTGGTCGGTATCGGTGCCTGCATCGGGGTCCCCCAGATCATGGGCGAAGAGGATATCGACGCGGTCGAGCCCCATCCGCTGCAGGCTGTCCTCGTGAGACCTCAGCACCCCGTCGTGGGTGAAGTCGTAGCGCTGCTTGAACGGCAGCGCGCTGTAGAAACCGTGGACAACGGGCGGCGGCGCGGGATCAGGCGACAGGAGCCTGCCGACCTTTGTGGAGATCACATGCCCTGCCTTGTCGCGCAGGAAGTCGCCCAGCCTGCGCTCTGACGACCCGTGCCCATAGTGGGGCGCGGTGTCGAAGTAACGGATGCCTCCGTCCCATGCGGCAGAGAGCAGGTCATGCGCTTCCGCGTCGCTCACCTTGCGGAAAAGTCCGCCTAGCCCCGAGCCTCCGAAAGAGAGGCGATGTTCGTCCGTGAGCACCTGCTGGCCGATCAGTATTCCACCCCGATTTGAGCTTTGATGCCAGAGCGGAAGGGGTGCTTGATCAACTCCATCTCGGTGACGAGGTCGGCGACTTCAATCAGCTCTTCCTTGGCGTTGCGACCGGTGAGCACGACGTGTGTCATCTCGGGCTTTTCCTCGGTGAGGAAGGTCACGACCTCGGCGATGTCGATGTAGTCATATCGCAACGCGATGTTGATTTCGTCGAGCAGCACCATGTGGTTCGACGGATCGCGGATCAGCTCCTTGGCTTTCTCCCAAGCGGCCTGAGCCATCTCGATGTCGCGGTCGCGGTCCTGGGTTTCCCAGGTGAAGCCCTCGCCCATGGTGTGGAAGGCGCAGAGGTCCGAGAAACGCTCGAGGATCAGGTCACGTTCGCCCGTGGACATGCCGCCCTTGATGAACTGCACGACGGCGCATTTGCGGCCATGGGCGATGTGGCGGAAGATCATCCCGAAGGCGGCAGAGCTTTTGCCTTTGCCCTTGCCGGTGTGGACCATAACCAGACCCTTTTCATCGGTCTTGGTGGCCATGATCTTGTCGCGGGCGGCCTTCTTCTTGGCCATCTTGGTGGCGTGGCGGACGGATTCGTCGGGCGTCTCGGACATGCTGATTTAACCTCTCCTTAACCATGGTTCGTCAGGGTCGAGCCATGCGTTGGCTTCCGCTCATCCTGATTGCGCTCGTGGCCGGGTGCAACACCCCTACACCGCAATTCTATGGTGTGACGCCGGTGACGGTGAATGTGGACGGGTCGACGTATAAGGTCTTCCGCGCTGAGGACCGCGCGCAAGTGATCCGCACGAATGCGGAGATGCGGCCCAATGCGCGCGCGGAAGAGAAGATCACCCATGCCATCCAGATCGCCACGGGCTGCAAAGTTGTGGGCGCGCTGAAGGGCGATGTGGTGCTGGCCAATGCGCGGGTCGATTGCGGTTCCGGCACGCGGCCTTGGCCCGTGAAGGAGGTCGTCGAGGTGACCTGCGAGATCGACAACCGCGACCACGGCCGCGTCTATTGCACACCGCTCTAGGACGTGAGCTCCGCCAGCAGGGCGCGGGCTGAATTCGAGCGCGGCAGCCAAAGCCCACGATCTATCGCTTCCTGGAACCTTTCAGCCATTTCGCGAAGCGCGGGCGCGTTATGTTCGGCAATGAACTCCCGCACCTCATCGTCTTCGAGGTAGGCCTCGTGGATCAGATCGAAGTGGTGGTTTTTGACGACACCCGTCGTGGCCGCAAAGGCAAAAAGGTAGTCGGTTGTGGCCGCCATCTCGAACGCGCCTTTGTAGCCGTGGCGCATCACGCCCGCGATCCATTTCGGGTTCGCCGCGCGGGAGCGGACGACGCGGGCAATCTCATCATCGAGCGTGCGGATGCGGGGCGATTCAGGGCGGGAATGATCGTTGTGATAGATCGTGACGTCCTCGCCTTTCAGCGCATTGATCGCCGCCGAAGCACCGC
>JBCBFV010000297.1:0-2432 GCA_038527425.1 Pseudomonadota bacterium | reverse complement strand
CATCAGTAGGTAGATGTATTCCATCGTGCCTTCCTCCTAAATCTTCGTCAGATCCGTCCGCGCAAGGATGCCGATGGCCAAGACTTTGAGGCCACAGGGAACCAGTGCGTAGAGGGTCGTCAGAAGTGCCAATGCCTCGGGGGGTTGTGTTGCGGACCCCGCTTCAAACCCCGAGGCATCGAGAAGCGGAAGTAGTGCGATAGCCGCGAAGGCTAACGTGAATTTCTGGACGAGGGACCACAGGCCAAAGCCCTGTCCCCCGTTCGGTGACATAGCGGCCATTCGGGCGCTGAAAAGGGCGGGCATCAACACGAGGTCGGCGCCGATCGTAGCGCCCGACGCTACGCAGATGATCGCAAAGAAAATGACGTCGCCGGGCCCAAGCAGCGCTGCGCCGCCAAAACTGAGAATGGCCGACACCATCGCGAAGAATAGCACGGGCTTTGGCCCGAAACGCTCTGCAGCTTTTGACCAGAGCGGCGCCGTCACGGCACCGGCGAGGAAGAAAAGCACCAGCAGCGGACCTTCCCAGCCCGGCGCCTCCAGGCGGCTCTCCACGAAAAAGAGAAAGAGCGTCGACGACACGGCCAGCGGCGTGGCGTTCACTAGCGCAAGGAGCAACAGCCGCAACGCCAGTTTATCTTTCAGGATCTCCCCGACGCCCATGGGCTCTGCGCTCATCCGGCGGGTCCATTCCGGCCCCATGGCCAGGACGGCGAAGGCCACGATCACGGCAAAGGCGACCGCGAAGGTGGCGAAGGGTGCAGCCACAAAGCTCTCAAGCAGCGTCGGCGCGACGGCCGCGATGCATACGCCCAAAAGCGCCCCACCCTCGCGCCACGCGCCAAGGCGCACGTGCCCGCCTTCAATGTCGCCCGACTTGCGCACGCCCTCGGCGTAGAAGTTGATGTTGAGGAACGAGAAGCTCGAGAAAAGGAAGGTGATCGTGAGGGCAAACCACGCGAGCGGCCAGAACGGTGGCTCAATCGCGAAAAGCCCGATCATCGAGGCGGCAAGCACGACCCCGCCCAGCGCCACAGCAAGGCCACGGCCCGACCCCAAACGCTCAGAAATCCAGCCCAAGGCCGGGTCCTGAACCGCATCAAAGAGGCGAAGCCAAAAGAGGACTGCCGCGATCCCGGTGAGCGAGACGCCATAGGTCTCCGCATAAAAGGGCGGCGCGTAGATATAGATCGGCAACCCCGCCGCCGCGAGGATCGCACCGAAGAGGGAATAGGCCGGAAGCCTGTCCTGAAGGGGTGTCGCAACGGCCGCCGTCACCGGGAAACCTCCTCAGTCGGCGGGACGGGCTGAGGGCGGTACTTCACGCCCTTCCACCAAAGCTTCAGAGCCTGCCAATGAATGAGCGCCAGCACACGGCGGGAGCCGAGTGGCCGGCGGAGCGCCGCGCGCAGGATGCTGCCGGATGTCAGCGGCTCACGCGGGCCCGTCAGCGTTGCGATCAGGCCGCCCTTGTTGCCCTGACGGTAATCGATGGAGATGCCGATACGCTCTGGCCGGATATCGAAACGGAAGCGGTAGCCGCCTTCAATGGGCATGAAAGGCGAGACGTGCATCACCTTGCGCGCCTGGACCTCGATCCCGCGCGTCAGCGGCTGCAGATCGTCGGTATGGCAGAGGTAGGAATGGCGATCGCCGAAGGTATTCGTCACCTCCGCCACGACCACTGGCAAAGCGCCGTCGGAATCGTAGCAGAGCCAGAACGACACCGGATTGAACACATGGCCCCAGAACCGCGGCTGAGCCAGAAGCTCAATCCGTGCAGGCTCCGGCAGATCATTGGAGCGGAGCACATCGCGTACCCACGCCGCACCACGGCCCCCGCCAGGCGCGCCGCCGTGATCAACGTCATGCAGCGAAGCCAAACCGCCTTTGTTACGACCAAAGAGCCAAGGCCCCTTCACGGGTACCTCTGCATCCACGAGCACATAGTCGATGGAGTAGCGGAAGGCATTCTTCACCTCGCCACGCCGACCATGAAAGGTCTGACCGGATATGTGCTCGATCTGGGTCACTCAGCGGCGACTTTCATCGCATCGCGCGCGGCCATGGCATTGGCCACATCCACGGCGGAGGCGATGCCATCCTCGTGGAAGCCGTTCTTCATCCAGGCCCCGCAGAACCAGGTGCCGTGCATGCCATTGAACGCGGCGATGTCGCGCTGCGCCTGATGGGCGGCCGTGTCGAAGACCGGGTGGCGGAAGGTGTAAGTATCGTGGATCAGCTCGTCCCGGATCGGCTTTTGGGAGTTGAGCGTCACAAAGAACTGCTCTGGCCCCGGGATGTTCTGCAGCAGGTTGATCCAGTAAGTCAGATCGATGACGTCGCTGTCGGGGTTTTCGGTGTAGTTCCATGCCGCCCAGACAGGTTTGCACTCCGACCCCATTACCATGGCCAAGCGTAAACCTGTC
>JBCBFV010000296.1:0-2445 GCA_038527425.1 Pseudomonadota bacterium | reverse complement strand
GATCCGCAACGAAGGCCCATCTGGCGGCCCGGGCATGCGCGAGATGCTGGCCACAACGGCCGCCCTCTCCGGCCAAGGCATGGGCAAGAAAGTCGCGCTGATCACGGATGGGCGTTTCTCTGGTGCAACACGTGGCTTCTGCGTGGGCCATGTTGGGCCCGAAGCCGCCCATGGCGGGCCAATTGGCTTGCTCCAGGACGGCGATGTCATCACGCTGGACGCAGTAAAAGGCGAAATCTCGGTGGACGTGTCCGACGAGGAATTCGCTAAGAGGAAAGAGGCGTGGCAAGGGGCAAAACCCACGATCTACGCCTCGGGGGCATTGTGGAAGTATGCGCAGTTGGTTGGCGAAACCTACCGGGGGGCAGTCACGCACCCGGGCGGAGCAGAAGAAAAGCACACCTACGCGGATCTTTAAGCGCGCAGGCTATGTGGGTCTGACGGCACTCGTCCTCGCGGGCTGTGAGGGGGTGCCGGCGTTCTCCTTCGGCTCGCTCAATATCGATCGGGAGCGCGGCAGGATCGTGACCCAGGAGGTCACGCTTGCTGACGGGTTGCGTGTGCGTGCGCCCTTCGGGAAATGCATCGACACGCGTCGCACGCGCCAAGCGGGCGCGAATGCGACCGTGGTCCTCGCCAATTGTTCGAACCTCGGCGGACGCGCTGATATCGGCGCAGCGATCCCGGGCATCATTCTGGTGACGGTCGCGCCGGGCCAGCACGGCGACATCGCAACATTGAGCAGCATCATCCGCGCCAACCCGGGCGTGCTGAGCCGCTCGGGCCTTGCAGAAGATGTGCAGCTGATTTCAGCGACGGCCTCTGCCTCGGCCCTTTATGTGAACCTCGTCGACAGCTCACCGGGCGGCCCCGAGGGCGTCAGCGCCCGACACTGGAAAGCCGCCGTGGATGTCGCGGGCCGGGCCATTGTCATCTCGGTCTTTGGGGAGGCATCCGGCCCCCTCATCGGCGAGGCCGGTGAAGACGTGGCGCGCGATGTAGCGCAGGCCCTCCTCGAGGTGAACGCAGAAACTCCGGCCCCATCGGCCACAACAATCATTGAAACGCCGGTCGAAACGCCCGAGAATGCCCCTCAAGGGTTGCTTGAGGGCCTCTTCGGGCCCCGCGAGCAATGATGTCGTAACCAAGAGCGGGATATACCCGCCGGGAACAGGCAAACGGGCGAGACGTGATAGAAAATATCCTCAACCGCGATGCGCTACGGCGCTGGAGCCGCGCCGCCAAAGGCGCAGGCCACGTGGATCTGTCCGAACTCAAACGCCAAGCCGCCGACGCGCAAAAGCTGCGTCACCACCTCAATGAAGTGATCTTCAACGCCGAGCATCGCCTCGCGCTGCCCGCCATCGGATCAAACGCTTTCCAGAAGCCGCGCAATGCAGATTGGTCCTGGCGGCCCGAGCTGTGGCGCGGCCCCGTGCCCCAAATCGGCATCGTCGCCGCTGACAGCCAAACGAAGTTAGGCGATGAAGCGACACTCTTCCACGATTGCCGTCAGAGCGAGCTGACGCTTCGCCAGATCCGCAACACCCGCGCGCGGGACCTCGCGCCGTTCGGCGTGCGCATGGATGTCTTCCGCTTTGATGGCTCGTTCCTCTCGATCGCACTCGACCTGCCGAAGACCGCCGTCGAAGGCTTGCGCAAGAAACACCTTCTGCGGATCAACACGATCCTCGAGGTGGAAAAGCCGTTGGAGATCTTTGCCCGGCTGAACCTGCGCCACGGCCCCAACACAGAACAAATCGTGCGGGAACTGCCGCTCGCTCAGGAAGACGTCTGGGTGGAGTTCGACCTCGCCTACACGAATATCAACGAGAAGCGGATGGAGCGGGCCTGGCTCGACCTCATCTTCGAGGGTCCGCAAATGAACATGGTCACGATCCGCGACATGACCTTCTCGCGCGCACCGCGAGCAGAACTCTAAGGGGCACTTCAGCCATGACGACGGCGACGCTCACCAACGTGCAAATCCTTGAAGGGGTCTGGGAAGGCTACCTGTCTGGCGTCGATGCGGCGCCTACGGTGGCGGTGACCCACCTGGAGGTTCCGTTGCCCGATGTGACTGTAACCGAGGACGTGGGTGGCTGGCGCATTTCGGTGCCAATTCCTTCCTACACGCTCTCAGACGGGGTTCAGACCTACCTCGTGAAAGACGCGGCCACCCAAGAAACGCTGGCAAGCTTTGCCATCGCGGCCGGAGCGCCCCTGTCTGAAGACCTGCGCGCCGAGGTCGACCTCCTTCGGGCCGAATTGGACATGCTCAAGCGTGCATTTCGCCGCCATTGTGTCGAAACAGAGACCTGATCAGGCCCTGATTATTTCCCAAATTTCGGCGTTAGGCGGAAATTCGCCAATGGTTGTGGGGTTTTCCCAGAAACCGGCTTCGCCACGTTAAGCAACGCAGGGTTGTCCTCAAATAGGGCACAA
>JBCBFV010000295.1:0-2471 GCA_038527425.1 Pseudomonadota bacterium | reverse complement strand
CTCGAGAACACCTTCGGGCAGCGTCTGGCTGTCGACAGTGAAACCGTGGTTCATGGAGGTGATCTCCACCTTGCCGGTCTCGACCTCCTTCACAGGGTGGTTCGCGCCGTGGTGGCCGTGGTTCATCTTCACGGTCTTGGCGCCGAGGGCCAGTGCGAGCATTTGGTGACCGAGGCAGATGCCAAAGATCGGCAGCTCCGTCTTCTCCATCACTTCCTGGATCATGGGCACGGCGTATTCGCCAGTCGCCGCCGGATCGCCGGGGCCGTTCGACAGGAAGAGCCCGTCGGGCGAATGACTGAGCACGTCCGCGGCAGTCGCCGTTGCAGGCAGCACCGTCACATCACAGCCCGCCGAGGCGAGGCAGCGCAGGATGTTGCGCTTTGCGCCGTAGTCGATGGCGACGACCTTGTGCTTGGGCGCCTCCTGGCGCGTGTAGCCCTCAGGCCAAGCCCACCGCATCTCGTCCCAGCGATAGGATTGCGCGCAGGTGACATCCTTGGCGAGGTCGAGGCCCTCAAGGCCCGGGAACGCGCGGGCGGCTGCCACGAGCGCTTCGATATCGAAGTTACCCTTGGGATCATGGGCCATCGCCACATGCGGCGCCCCTTGCTGGCGGATGGCGCGGGTCAGGCGGCGCGTATCAATGCCGCCGATACCGATGCGGCCCCGCTTGGCGAGCCAATCCTGCAGCTTTTCCTGCGCGCGCCAGTTGGAGGGGTCCGTCGGATCCCACTTAACAACCATGCCCGCGGCCACAGGGTTCGCCGTTTCATCGTCTTCCGCGTTCACGCCGGTGTTGCCGATGTGCGGAAAGGTGAAGGTGACGATCTGGCCTGCGTAGGACGGGTCCGTCATGATTTCCTGATAGCCGGTCATTGCCGTGTTGAAGCAAAGCTCTGCCTCAGTCTGGCCCGTAGCGCCAAAGCCATGGCCCATGAAGATCGTACCATCGGCAAGAACGAGACAGGCGGTTGGTTTGGGTAGGTCTGTCATGGCTCAACTCCTCATCCACGCCTGAGCGGCTTTGTGCGGCGGGACTGCGAGCAGCAGGCTCTCTCGAGCGCGGCAGGCAACCAGCTCTGCAAACTTGCCGTGGGGTAGTGAAGGGGCGCGGCGGGGTCAAGTGCACTGACCCGTTGTTTTCGCACTCTGCGACGCGTATATGCCCTGCTCTGAGAAATGGGAGGCGAGGGAAGCCCATGGGCCTGCGCGAACGACTGACGAACGGCGTCAAAGACGCGATGAAATCGGGTGAGAAGGAGCGTCTGCAGACGCTGCGCCTGGTGAATGCTGCGCTCAAGGAGCGTGATATCGTGGCCCGCACCGAAGGTCGCGGCGACCAAGTGGGCGAAGAAGAGATTCTCGCGCTCCTCGGCAAGATGGTGAAGCAGCGGATCGAGAGCGCCAAGGTCTACGAAGAAGGCGGGCGGATCGAGCTTGCCGAAAAAGAACGCGCCGAGATCGTCTTCCTTGAGGATTACCTCCCCAAGCAGCTCGACGAGGCCGAGACCGAAGCCGCGATTAAGGCTGCCATCGCCGAAACCGGTGCCGAGTCGCTGCGCGACATGGGCAAGGTCATGGGCGCGCTGAAGGCCAAATACACCGGTCAGCTCGATTTCGGGAAAGTCGGCGCTCTCGTCAAAGGGCAGCTCGGCTAAGGGTTCGACTTCGCCGCTGCGAAGCGCTCCATCAGCTCATCGTACAACTCAAGGCGCTCATCCTCGCTGAGGAAGGCGCCGATCTCGACCTCGCGTCCGGCGCCTTTGAGCGTGACGTAGTGGGGCAGGTACTTGTTGTCTTCGCGCATGTGCACGCTGACCCAATGCGTATTGCAGGCCCAGTCCTGCGCGGGGCCGCGGGGGTTCTCGCGGTGCAGTGATGTCTCGCGCGCGCTGATGCGCAGCGTCTCGGTGAGCTGCGCGTCGCGGTAATTGCGTTGGATCAGCCACCACAGCAGCCCGATCGTCAGCAGAACGAAGGGCAGCATCCACCAAAAGGCGACAGTACCCGCGAGGCTGATCAAGGGCAGGGACCACAGTGCCATCGTCACCCCCATGAAGAGCACGAAGCCCTTGGCGCTCATCGAACGATGCGGCCAGAGAGACAGCTCTTTCGAGCCGCTTTCCTCTTCATTCCAGTGATAGGGCATTGCTGCGTCTCCGAAAGAAAAGGGCCCGGCGATACGGGCCCTTCTTTGGTACTTAGTGCGCTGGGCCTTTATCCCACTCTTCTTGTTTCGGAAGAGTTTCGAAGGTGTGCTCCGGCGGCGGAGAGGGCAGTGTCCACTCAAGCGTGTCGGCCCACTCGTTCCAGGGGTTTGCGGCGTTGATCTTGCGACCGGCGAAGACCGTGTAGGCCATGATACCGATGAAGAAGAGGAACGACGCGAAGCTCAGGAAGGCGCCCATCGAGGACCAGTAGTTCCAGTAGGCGAATGCCTCCGGGTAGTCGATGTAACGGCGCGGCAT
>JBCBFV010000294.1:0-2471 GCA_038527425.1 Pseudomonadota bacterium | reverse complement strand
TCCAGTCGCTCGCGTAGTTCTCGGAACGCAGCACGGGCCTGACGGGCCGCATGGACAACAGCGCCACGTTCAGTGATAGGCACATACTTCCGGCCCTCACGCTCAGCCGCAGCTTTCTCACGCCGTTCCATGGAATTCGCCGCTGGCCCCAGCTTCAACTCCGGGTCGCGATCCAGTTCCTCGGCGGTCAGCTCGTCACCCCGCTCCAACGCTGCTTCGCGCTGCGCGTCGAGCGACCGGTGATCGACACGCTCGGCCTCCCCTGCCCGCTCTAGCGCGCGGTTCTGCAACTCGGCCCAAACACTGCGCATCTGCTCGATCTCGACGCCGCCGGTCTTTGCGGAATCAAGCACACGCGTTTTAGCGGTGAAGCCCTCCGGTTCCAGCTTGCGGGTGGAGGTCAGAACATGGGCGTGGTGGTTCCGCTGATCGCCTTCCCGATGCGGCACATGGATCGCCACATCGACGGCCACGCCATAGCGGCTGACCAGCTCCTGGGCAAAATCGCGGGTGATCTGCGACCGGTCCTCGGTGCTGATCTCGGACGGTAGAGCCAACTCCCACTCGCGGGCAGTGACGGAGTTGCGACGGGTCTCGCTGGCCTCAACTTCGTTCCAAAGCTTGGAACGATCTGTGGCCCAGTCCGGGGCATCTTTAGGGGTCAGAATGAAGGTCTCCTCGATGCCCTGCTTGCGGGTGTAATCGTGCATGCGACCTTCGCGCTGGCATTCGATGCGCTCGCCGACACGGTAGGCCGCTGCCGCCGTGGCGGAGCGCCCGGCGCTGCGTTTGATCGTCTTCACAGAGAGGTGGTAGCTCGCCATGCCCCCTCCTCCGTGAGAGACGACAATTGCACCCGCAATGTGCATATGCTGCGCCGCTGCGCGACACCAGGCACACTCGTGCCGTTCGGCTCTTGGCCCGTGACAAGAGGCGGGGTGTCTGCGCAGAATGAGGGTGAAGTCTGCCTTCTGCTCTTCCTGAAAGGATCTGGCTTCAACCTCCCTGTTGGGCGTAAGTCGGTGGCTTCGGAACGCGATGTTCCGGCGCCATCGCTGCGGCGACCAACGGTCTTTTCCCAGACGCTCCGCGCCCCGGGTCGCACTGCGTGTTCGCACCGCGGGAGTCGGAAGGGAAAAGTCAGCCCGAACGAGGCGAGCCATTGGCTCTCCAAGGCGCGGGTTTGACCGTGATCAAGCGTCCCATCCCCAGCCGAGCGGGCGCGCTCCTCGGCCTGGAGAGCGGTATGGGACACAGGATCACGGACGGGTTGCCACCGGCAAACCCAGCAAGGAAGGACAGGCAAGCGACCATCGCAGTGCGCGCTCGCACCCTTTCGCGCAGCCCGGACGCGCGGCGCCCCCGGCACTCCAGCCCCGGCCACGGGGCACAGGATGCCGTCAGGGGGTCGTAATGCGGGACGCCATCCAAGCGCGCAGCTTGGCCTCAAAGAGTACGAGAGACGGGGCACGTCTTTCGGTCCAGCGCATTCTGTGCGGGACTGCGATCCAACGGCTGACGTTGGCCCTGGAGAGTTTGAGAGGCCGGGAGGGCCTTTCATTCCGGCGCGCCTGGCGTCGGACGGCGATCCAACCGCTAGGTTCGGTCTGGGATGGTTTGGAAGGGGCGACGCGACCCTCCATCTCGATGCGGCAGGCATCGATGGAGTTCGCCATCGGCTGAGGCCCCGCCTCAAAGAGATCGCACGCAAAGCTCGAAACCGCAGGTGGAGAGTTTGAATAAGTGCGCCCTTCACTGGTCCTCAACTCAGGGTTTGCGCGTTCGTCGGATATTTCAAGAACGGGGGGTGCCGCCCAACCTTTCTCGCGGACCTCTGCCGATCCGCGCCCTGTAATCCGCCATGTTCCGCCGACAGGCAGACATGATCTGGATGACACTTGTTATCTTAGGTGGATACCGGGGTCTCTCAACTATGACGTGAACATTTGAGCGGATGGGTTGTGAGATGGCCGAGACTTAACTGGAACGTGCCGAGAAGCGATACGCCCAGGCCAAAGCCCGGCTTCAGGCCCTACGCAATCGGGAAGCCACCAAACAGCGCAAACTCGACACAAGGCGCAAGGTCATCCTGGGTGGCGCGCTGCTCGATCTGGCCGAACGGGACAGCAGCGCGGCGGCGATGGTGGACCGGCTGGTGCGGAACCTCTCCCGCGACCAAGACCGCAAGGCCTTCGCCGATTGGGATGGCGCAAGCTCTGGCGGTGATACCTCCACTGCCCTACCCCCTGATCCTGACGGGTCCGGGTGATGCGCTCCGTCATGCGCTTCATGGGAGGCCTGGCGCGGTTTTTCTATCGAGTGATCGCCACTCCCATCCTGTTCGGATGGTTGATCGGAGCGATGGCCTTTGGCGCGATGCTCGGCTTTGTCATTGGTGGCGTTGTTGCCATCTCAGCCTTTGGTCCCCCGCTCGGTCAGTCGGCATGGGAATGGGTGATTGTTGGACCTCT
>JBCBFV010000293.1:0-2472 GCA_038527425.1 Pseudomonadota bacterium | reverse complement strand
CGATCATGTCTTTAATGCCGGGAATGGTCTCAATCTGCCACGCGTGGTCGGGCTGGAAATATTGCACCAAGGAGCGCTGGGAAAGGCCGCCCAGAATGGTGAAATAATACATCTCATACCCCGGCAGCACGCAGCAGGGGTGATAGCCGTTATCGAGGCAAATCGTGGAGCCATCGACGATGTGATAGGCGTCGCCCGGATTGCCGTCCTCGCGCTGAAGCATCTGCACGCCCGATCCGTGGTTTGGGCGGAAGCGGAAGTTATAGGTCTCATCGTGGCGGGTCTCGGTCGGCAGACGATCGGTGTCGTGCTTGTGGCTCGGAAAGCCGGACCAGCCGCCTTGGCCAACGGTGAAGAGCTCACTCACCAACAGACGCCCCACTTTACCGTGCTGCTTCTGTCCCAGGATGTGCTTGATTTTACGATGGGTTTTCGTGTCGTCAGAGCCGTATTGCACGAGGTCGAGCTCATCCGCGCGCACCGCGAAAGGCTCCAGCACCTCGTCATATTTGGCGCCTGCGACGAAGACTTCACAGCTGTCTTTCGCGACCATCAGCGCCTTGGCGCCGGAGGGGACATAGACGCCCTCAGGCTCCCCATCCCAAACGTCTTCGCCCCGCCCGCCGAGGTCATCTGCCTTGAAGCCCTCGACCTCCACATCGACGGTGCCGGTCGCAGGCACGATGCAGGTCTCGAACCCCGGCACGGTGTATTCAAACGCCTGCCCGGCCTCGAGCTTGACGATGTTGAAATAGTTCAGCGGAACCGTGGCGTCGCCAACGTCCACGATGGGTTTGTTCTGGTTGTCATAGGGGGCGATATGCATGGGTCAGGGCTCCGTCGGGCCGGGGTGTTCGGCCAAAAATGTCTCAAGGGTGGGCGTGTCGGCCATGGCAGGCGCGCAGCCGGGTTTCGACACGGTGATCGAGGCGCAGGCCGACCCGCGCAGGATTGCGGTCTTGAGGTCGTGACCAGCGGCGAGCGAGGTCATGAGACCCGCCATAAAGCTGTCGCCCGCGCCTGTGGGTTTCAGGGCCTCGACGGGGTAGATGCCGGTGCGGATTTCTTCGCCGTCTGCGAAGGTGATCGCGCCCTTTTCGCCCATCTTGTAGATGATCAGCACGCCTTGGGCGGCAAGCTCCCGCGCTTTGTCGAGGCCTTTGTCATAGTCCCCGGCCATGAAGCCGAATTCCTCGTCATTGCCCACGATCATATCGCATTCGGCGGCCGCGCGGCTCAGCACGTCGGAGGCGACCTCCGCCGAGGGCCAGGAATAGGGGCGGTAGTCGACGTCAAAGATGATCGGCAATCCCGCCGCCTTGGCCCGCGCGAAGGCGCTGAATGTGGCCGACCGCGAAGGCTCCGCCGCAAAGACCGTGCCCGCGGTGATGAGCGCGCCATAGGCGCCATAATCCACGGCGGCGACGTCTTCCTCGGACATCTGAAAGTCCGCCGCGCCATTGCGGTAGATGACATTGCGATGGCCTTCGACCCGGCTCTCATAGAACGCCAGCGAGTTGCGGTATTCTCCGCCCACCGGCGTCACGTAGCGCGCATCAACGCCGTAGCGCTTCAGCTGGCCCACGCAGTAGCTGCCGACGCTGTCGTCGCTCACCCGCGTCACGAGCGCCGCCTGCCCGCCCAGCTTGCAGATACCCGCGGCGATATTGGCCGAGGATCCACCTAGGCCCACCGTCACGCGATCGGCGTCCTCTGCCGCCACGCCTGCGTCGGTGAAGAAATCGATCCCCGCGCGGCCCACGATGATGAAGTTGTTCTGTTTGATCCCGTTGAGAAGCATCAGACGCCGCGCCTCTGATTGGCGCGCTCGGCCTCGATCTCCTCATGCTTCTCCCGGACCGAGGCTTTGTCGGTCACGTGCGGCGTGCCCACCTCCCACCAGGTGTGGCCCTCGGTCGTCCAACCCTCGTAAGCGTCGACCTTCATGACAATCACATAGGTCTGGTCCGCCTCGAAGGCGCGTTTGACCGCATCGCCCAGGTCCTTTGCATGCTCCACCGTTTCGGCCAACGCACCCATGGCGCGGGCATGGGCCTCGAAATCCACGCCAACTTGGTGCGTGGCGGTCGGCGTGTCGGCGATGAGGTTGTTGAAGCTCTCCTGGCCCACGTTGTTTTGCAGCTTGTTGATCACCGCAAAGCCGCCGTTATCGAGCACCATCACGATCATCTTCTTCTGCGTCAGCACGGAGGAGTAGATGTCGGAGTTCATCAACAGGTAGGAGCCGTCGCCGCAGAAGCTGATCACCTCGCGCCCGGGCTTCAGCTGCGCCTGCGCGATGGCCGCGCCCCAGGCTCCCGCGATCTCATAGCCCATGCAGGAGAAGCCGAATTCCACATCGACAGATCCGGTCGACAGCGTCTTCCAGTTGGCCGTCACCTCGGCCGGGAGGCCACCCGCCGCCGCGACTACGCGGTCCTCCGCGTGGCAGAGGTCGTTCACCACGCCGAT
>JBCBFV010000292.1:0-2476 GCA_038527425.1 Pseudomonadota bacterium | reverse complement strand
ACCTCTCGGGCGCCTCTGGGCACGCCTTCATGACGAACGCCGTGACGGGTGAGAAAGCGGCCGCAAACGCGGGTGGTTTCGCGCTTTATGGTGGGCCGCACATCCTGACGCTCGTGACAGAAGTCGCGACGCGGGCGCTCAAGGCCGTGCGCTACCAGAAGTTTAACAACCACCTGCGGCTGCGTCCTGAGGCGCTGGCGGCGCGTCTCGAGAAGGCGGATTGGTTCGACAAAGAAGTGCCCAGCACCTGCAAGTGCTTCGGTGAGATGCGCGAGCAGATCGCTGAGACCGTCGAGGCCATCCGCGCCCATAACCAAGGCCACCCGAATGGGGGCGACGCGACCGCGCTTCTGCCCATGGCCTTTGGCGAAGGCTCCCCCATGCACCCGACCTATGGCGCGGGCCATGCGACGGTCGCGGGGGCGTGCACTACGATCGTGAAGGCGTTCTTTGATACCTCCGCGCTCTTCGGTCTCCACAAGGACACTGATCAGCCGGGCTTTTACGCCAGCGACGATATCAAATCTTTCGTGCAGTACGAGAGCATGGAAAATGGCTGCAAGCTGAAGGGGAAGGAGCCGCATTGCCCGCTGACCCTGGAGGGCGAGCTCAACAAGCTCGCGGCGAATATCTCCATCGGGCGCAATATGGCCGGGGTGCACTACTTCTCCGACTATTACGACAGCCTCCGCATGGGCGAGGCGATCGCCATCGGCATGCTCGAGGAGCAGGCGCTGTGCTACCCGACCGACGAGTTCGTCATGTCGATCCCCACGTTCGACGGCGACATCGTTCGCATTGGCGCCCGGTAACGGCGCTCCTTGAGACCCTGGGGCGGGCGGTCAGGCTTTGAGCGTGGCCGCCCGGACCCACATGAGCGCAAGAGCAAAGCTCAAGATCGCGTTCCATGTGGGCATGGAGAGGCCTGCAAAGGCCCAGCTGATCTCGTCACACATTACAACGCGATCGATCACATCGGTGCTGAGGAGATCGTTACCAGACAGGCCACCGAGCCCTGCGCCGCCGCCCGAACAGCTCGCCGGGCCGTCCCACCATTTCTGCTCGACGCCGGAATGAAAGGCACCGATGGCCCCCGTTGTGGCCGCTGCGAGCGCGCCGAGCCAAATGACGATCTTTGCCGGGAAGACGAGGAAGAGTGCACCGAGTGCGGCCGCCACCGCGTGGGGATAGCGCTGCCAGTAACACATCTTACAGGGCGCGTAGCCGAGTGCCTGAAAGAGGAAGGCGCCAATCAGGAGCGCAGCCGACCCAAGGGCGGCCAGAATGACGAGGCGTTTCATAGGCTAAATCCCTAACCAGGCACGCAGGAGGCTCACTAACGTGGCACCTGCAAAGATGAGCGACGCGATCCAAGCGGTGCCAAGGATCGCGCCCAGAATGACGAGGATGCCGTCGCGTTGAAGGATGCCCATGGCGACAACGACAACTGCAAAACCCGGCACTGTGTTGGTGGCGGGCAACGGCACAAGAATTGAGGCGCTAAAGAGCACGAGGGCGAGGCCCACGACGCGGTCGAGCGGCGCGCGGGTCAAGGCGGTCAAACGAGGGCGGCTCAGCGCTTCGATCCGGCGTAGCCAGGGGCCGGCGCGCTCGGCCAAGTTTTCAAGGCTGCTGCGCGCAACCTCGCGCGCGGCCAGTTTTGACGGAAGCCAGGGCGTCTTTCTGCCCAATGCGACCTGTGCCGCGATGAACATCAACGGCAGCGCGACGACTTGAGGCACGCCGTAAAGAAAAGGAATGCAGCAGGGGAGCGCGAGGATCAGAAGGAAAAGGCCAAAAGCGCGTTCCTGGAGTTGGCTCAAAATCCACGCCAAGGTGACTGTGTCGTCCGGCGCTTCCTCGGCAAGATGCTGGAGCCTTGCCGAGATGGCCATATCGGAGCGTTCTGCGGTCATCGCGGCCATTGGGCACGCTGGTTCGCTGTCGTCAAGATGTCGGCATGGGCCGTGTGGTCACAGGGTGGTCCGCGGACGGCGCTGTTTCTGCGCGCGCCTTGCGGCGTGCTCGAAAGGCGCCCGCCCACCGACCCGGGGCAAGAAGTTTGAGGCTGGCGCAGGTTTTACTTGCGAGTGCTCGGCACGCGCGCTCTACTTCGCGCAGGGTGTGGAACCCCAAGGGAGAACACGATGAAACAATTTCTAAAAGCGAGCCTTGCTGGCACGTTGGCAGCTGGCGTCATGGCCACTGCGAGCTTTGCACAGGATGTGACGCTGCGCTTTCAACACTTCCTGCCACCGCAGGGATCGGTCCCGGCCTTCTTCATGGCGCCGTGGGCGGAAAAGGTTGAGGCAGACAGCAACGGCCGCATCAAGGTTGAGCTTTATCCGGCGATGCAGCTCGGTGGCGCTCCACCCGCGCTCTATGACCAGATCCGCGATGGCGTGATCGACGGTGGTTGGGCGCTGCCGGCCTACACGCCGGGCCGTTTCCCCGAGACGGAGGTTTTTGAGCTGCC
>JBCBFV010000291.1:0-2484 GCA_038527425.1 Pseudomonadota bacterium | reverse complement strand
GTTTCGTTGAGGTTTGGGGCGGGCCCTCCCGCCTCCCTCCTGCGCCTTTCAGGCTTGGACATGAGGGGGGCGCCGCTGCGCGGCGCGCCTCCGGCGAGGTTTTTTTGTTTCCTAGAAGGACGTTAGCGCGACCAGTCGGAGAGCGCGGCTTCGTCCTCCTCCTTGGCAGCGACCCAGGTGGCGCCGTCTGGACCGAGCTCTTTCTTCCAGAACGGGGCGCGGGATTTCAGGTAGTCCATGAGGAAATCGGCAGCTTCGAAGGCGGCCTTGCGATGGCGGGAAGCCGTGGCGACCATCATGATCGGCTCGGTCGGGGCGAGGCGCCCATGGCGGTGCAGGATCAGGATATCGTCGAGCGACCAGCGCGCCTGTGCGTCCTCGGCGATCTGGGTCAGCGCCTTTTCGGTCATGCCGGGGTAGTGCTCGATCTCCATGGCGCTGAGCGTTCCGCCCTCATCACGGGTGAGTCCAGTGAAGGTGACCACCGCGCCAGCGGAGGTTTGCCGCGCCACAAAGCGGGCCGTCTCCACGCCGGGCTCGAAGGCAGCTTCCTGGACGCGGATATCCACCCCTAACCTCCTGTCATCGGGGGAAAAAACGCCACTTCGCGGGCATCGCCCAAGGGCGCGTCAAAGCTGGTGAGCTCCTGATCATAGGCCACTCGGAGGGCGGTCGTGTCCTCGAACGCGGCAGCGTGGTGCGGGCTGCGGGCACGCAGTTCTGCGATGAGATCCGCGGCTGTTGCGGCCTCGGTCTCCACCACTTCGCGGCTCTCCCCGATGCGCTCGCGGAGCCAAGCAAAATAGAGCACGTCGATCTTCATTTCGCCCCCTGCAGGTATGGACGGGCTTTCTGGAAGTAGTCGAGGCCCGTCACCACGGTGAGCAGGGCGGCGAGCCAAAGCAACGCGACACCGCCCCAACGCAGCAGCCAGAGCGCCTGTTCACGCCAGCGGATGCCGAGGACGTCTTCCTCCAAGCCATTGATAATGCTTTCGTAAATCGCCTGATCCATTCCAACGAGGCGCTCAATCAGCCCGTGTTCAATGATGCCCTGGGCGAGGAGCACGGTGATCGCGACCATCTGGATTGTCGTCTTCCACTTGGCGAGTTTCGTGACCTTCAGCGTGCCTGCGGTGTCCCCCAGAAACTCCCGAAGGCCACTCACAAAGACCTCGCGAAACACGATCAGAGCGGCCGGCAAGAGGATCAGCCAGACCGGCTGCCACACCGCGGCGAGCGCCAAAAGTGCTGTCAAAACAATGGCTTTGTCGGCAATCGGGTCGAGCATGGCGCCGAGCTTGGTCTCCTGTTTCCAGGCGCGGGCGAGCTGACCGTCCACGTAGTCGGTCAAGGACGCCCCAAGGAACAGCACGATCGCCACCCAATCCGCATAGGGCCGCGGCAGCGCGAGGAAGGCCACGACGATGCCGGGCGCTGCAAGCAGGCGCAGGATCGTGAGGGTATTGGGCAGGTTCAGATGCATGAAGAGGGCTTTTGCCTCATTTTGTACAAGAATCCAGAGGCCAATGGTCGTTTTGTACAAACTCATTGCTCATGGAAATAGCCATAGATCTTTTCGGCGAGCCCTTCGCTCACCCCCTCGACGGCCTTCAGGTCAGCGAGGTTCGCGCGGCTGACCGCCTTGGCGGAGCCGAAATGGGTGAGCAGCGCGCGTTTGCGGGTGGCGCCCACGCCGGGGATATCGTCGAGAGGGTTTTTCGACATCGCCTTGGCGCGTTTGGCGCGGTGGGTGCCGATGGCAAAGCGGTGCGCCTCGTCGCGCATCCGCTGGACGAAATAGAGCACCGGGTCGTTGTGGCGGAGCGCCATCACCTGCTTGCCCATGCGGTGGAATTCTTCCTTGCCGAGGTCGCGGTCCACGCCCTTGGCGACGCCCACCATCGCGATGTCGTCGACGCCGAGTTCCTTCATGATCTGGTGCACGGCGCTGACCTGCCCCTGCCCGCCGTCGATGAGCAGCAGATCGGGCCAGACATCGGTCTCACGGTCCGGGTCTTCCTTGAGCAGGCGCTTGAAGCGGCGGCTCAGCACCTCTTTCATCATGCCGAAGTCATCGCCGGGGGTGAGCTCTTCGCCCTTGATGTTGAACTTGCGGTACTGGCTCTTCAGGAACCCTTCCTCGCCCGCCACGATCATACCGCCCACCGCGTTAGTGCCTTGAATGTGGGAGTTGTCGTAGACCTCCACCCGTTTCGGCGGCCTCTCCATATCGAAGGCCTCGGCCAGCCCTTTGAGCAGCTTCAGCTGCGTCGCGCTCTCGGACATCTTCCGCGCGAGGCTTTCACGCGCGTTCCGGGCCGCGCCTGCGATCAGCTCCGCCTTTTCGCCCCGCTGGGGGATTAGGGCCTCGACCTTACGGCCCGCCTTCTCGGAGAGAGCCTCGGTGACGAGGTCGCGATCTTCAACGTCATGGCTCAGGATCACCTGACGGGGCGGCTCCCGATCCGAGTAGAACTGACCG
>JBCBFV010000290.1:0-2588 GCA_038527425.1 Pseudomonadota bacterium | reverse complement strand
CGCAGACCGTGACCCCGCCACGCTCTCAGGCGGTCAGCGGGCACGCGTGGCGCTTATGCGCACGCTCTTGGCCGAACCAGAAGCATTGCTCCTCGATGAGCCCTTCTCGCGCCTCGATGCAGAGCTGCGCGGCAAGATGCGGGAGCTTGTCTTCGACCGCGCCCGGGCGCGCCAACTGCCGGTGCTTCTGGTGACCCACGATCTCGCCGATGCCGAGGCCGCCGGTGGCGAGATCATCCAGCTGACTTAGCGGCCTCCAAGGCCTCCGCAAAGAGCGCCTTGTCCCCCAGATGGTTCATTAAGATCAGGATGAGGCGTGCATTCAGAGTGTCGCTCTCTTCCTTCGACAGCCCTTCATGGGCCGCGATCAGCAGATCATAGCAGCCATCAGGGTCGGAGAGGTTGGGAGAAAGGTTCAGCATTTTCCAAGCGCCTTCTGCATTGCGGCCTCGACCTCTGCGGCGTCGAACGCGGGCCAGCGAGCCACCACGTGCTGATCCGGGCGGATGAGATAAACGGCTTGCTCCGCCTCCCCCAAATACCGCGCGCGCAGCTCTGGAGACGAGTCAGCGATATGCACCTGATCCATCGCCGTCTGAGCCTCTGTTCCGATGCTCAACACCGTGAAGCCGGTCAGATGATCGAGCAGATATCCATTCCCCACCGGCGCATCAACGCAGGCCCGGCCCGGCGCCGTCACCGCTGGGCCACCGAGCGCGTCAGGACCAAAGAGGTCCATCCCCTCGTAGGAACATGGCACCGACAGGCGGCCGGAATTCACCAAGGGCCGCGCGAAGGCGTGTTTGTTCGCCAGATCAAGCACCGCATTGCGGAAGATAGTCGATTGCTCCGATTTCGGCGTCATGAAGTCGGTCGCACGCGAGGAATTCAGGATGTTCTCGTCGGCCCCGTGAGATCTTTCGTCATGGTAGCTATCGAGAAGCCGCTCCGGCGCCTCACCGCTCAGCACGGCGTGCAGTTTCCACGCGATGTTTTCAGCGTCCTGCATTCCGGAATTCGCCCCGCGGGCACCAAAGGGGCTCACCTGATGGGCGCTGTCGCCTGCAAAGAACACGCGTCCGTGGCGGAAGTTCTCCATGCGACGGCACTGGAACGTGTAGATCGAGGTCCAGTGAAGCTCGTACTCCGGCACCTCCCCTGCCTGGGAGGAGAGCATCGCGTCCACACGCGCGCGAATGCGCTCGGGCTCAAGCTCCAACTCGCGGTCGATGTCCCAGCCCAGCTGGAAATCGATGCGCCAGATATCATCGGGCTGCTTGTGTAAAAGCGCCGACTGGCCGGAGTTCTTGAAGGGCGGCTCGAACCAGAACCAACGTTCCGTCGGGAAGTCGGCCTTCATATGGACGTCGGCGATGAGGAAGTTGTCCTCGAACACACGACCCTCGAAATCAAGGCCCATCATGTCCCGGATGGGCGACCGCGCGCCGTCGCAGGCGATGAGGTAATCCGCCTCCACCGCGTAAGGCCCATCAGGCGTCTCAATCTCGACGCGGGTATGGTCTTCGAAGCGCTCGATGGCGCTCACCCGGTTGCGGCCGCGGATCTCGATCGGCGCGCCGTCGGCCTGCGCGGCCTCGATCCGCTCCACGAGGAACTTCTCGAAATAGGGCTGCTGGAGATTGATGAACGCCGGGTGGCGGTGGCCTTCTTCGGGCAGTAGATCGAACTGAAAAAGCTGCCCGTCTCCGTAGAAAACACGACCCTTCGACCAGACCACACCCTTGTCGACCATCGGCCCGCTCGCCCCAAGGCGGCGCGCAATATCAAGCGTACGCTTCGAGAAACAGATCGCCTTGGAACCCAGCCCCGCCCCCTCGTGATCATCGAGCACCAGC
Organism: Pseudomonadota bacterium; assembly: GCA_038527425.1. Classification (GTDB taxonomy): domain Bacteria; phylum Pseudomonadota; class Alphaproteobacteria; order Rhodobacterales; family Rhodobacteraceae; genus Shimia_B. Next base: position 732 of record JBCBFV010000290.1, on the reverse strand, counting down.
GCAGGCGTGCCCTTCAGACCTAGGTCGAGAGCCAGCCCAAGGCCCACGGGTCCACCGCCCACGATGACCACCGGATGGCGCACCGGTGCGGCGTCCTGCGCAGGCACTTTGGCGTAAGGATAAAGCGTGAAAGCCAGCGAATATCGGTCACGGAAAGGGGCGTTCATGGTCGTTCCTTTCTTCAGCGTTTTCCCAACACAGCAATGGCTGCGAAGATCGTCAGCACGACGGCAATGAACCTCATCCACGCGAGGTAGTAGTGCCGCTTCGCATTTTTCAACGCCGCCACTTTGGTCTCATCGAACTCAGCATCCAACAGCAGCTCTTTGTAAGTTCGATGAGAGGCATAGATTTCGAGCCCAGTGAACGCACCAAAAAGCTTTGCGGGCAACGCCGCCAGCCAAAGCCACGTCCCGCGCTGAGTCATCCCTGCAGCGCTTCCCACATCTGCGCGTCGCGCTCGGCGGTCCAGATGCGGGGGGTGTCGATGTCGAGCGCCTCATCGTAAGCGCGTGCGACATTAAACGGCAGGCAATGCTCATAGATCGCGAAATCGGAGAACTTCGGATCGCATTCCGCGCGCACGGCGTCCCATGCCTCTTTCAGCGTGCCACCGCGCAGGGCCACGCGGGCGGCAGGCGAATAGGTCGACCGCACAAAATCCGAGGTGGCACGCTGAAAGAGGCATGGGACGCCGTGCGCGCGGAATGCGATCCGAAGTTCTCCGATTTC
>JBCBFV010000289.1:0-2606 GCA_038527425.1 Pseudomonadota bacterium | reverse complement strand
CCGCAGATGCCGCCGCGGGACAGGGACAAGAGCACTTGGCCCGCCCCTGGCGTGGGAACGGGATGCGTTTCGAGGCGGATGTCTTTTGCGGCATGGACAGTCAGGGTTTTCATAGCGGCCTCAGATGACAGGAGTAAGGAGCGGGCGACCCTCAAAGTGCGCCGTGAGATTGTCGCGGACAAGCTTTCCCATCGCCTTGCGGGTCTCGATGGTGCCGCTGGCGTGGTGGGGCTGAAGCAGGACGTTGTCGAGCTCCAGAAAGCGCGGGTCGAGCGCGGGTTCACCCTCAAACACATCAAGCGCCGCCGAGCCCAGCGTGCCGTTGCGCAGGGCCTCAATCAGGGCCTCTTCGTCGATGTTAGGCGCGCGCGAGACGTTGATGACCATGCCCTCCGGCCCCAAGGCCTTGATGACGTCCTTGCCCACGATGTGGCGGGTGGCGGGTGTCGCGGCCAAGGTGACAAAGAGGAAATCGGCATGCTCTGCGAGCGCTTCGGGCGATGACATGAACGTCCAGTCCGGCGCATCTTCGCGCGCCTTCAGATCGGAATAGGCGATATCCATGCCAAAGCCTTCCAGGCGTTTTCCAATCTCAAACCCGATCCGGCCAAGCCCCAGAATGCCAGCCTTGCGCCCAAAGACCCGACGTTTGAGCGGGTAGAGGCCTTGGTCGGCCCAGGAGCCGTCGCGCACCCAGCCTTCTGCCCCGATCATCCCGCGTGACTGGCACAGCATCATCGCGACGGCGAGGTCGGCCACGTCTCCGGTAAGCACATCTGGCGTGTTCGTCACATGGATGCCACGCGCCTTTGCGGCGTCGATATCCACGGCATCAAAGCCCACGCCATAGACCGAAATGATCTCCAGATTCGGGCAGGCGGCGATCATCGAAGAATCGGCGCCGAGCTCGCCTCTTGTGGCGATCCCGCGTACCGCTGGACCGTGCTCTGCGACAAAGCTCTCGGCATCCTTCGCCTCGAATAACTTCTTTGTTTCGAATGCTTTATCCAGGGGTTCTTGATCCCACTCTGGGTAGGGTCCGACTTGAAGAATGGTGGGTTTTGTCACGGTCAGACTCCTGGGTTGACATGTGTTGTTACGGGTAACATGTTATCGGTAACAAAGCGGAGGGCGTCAAGCCGGCTCCGCGACAGTCAAAGGAAGTAGCTGCCTCATGAAGACGTTGTTCACCCTCGAAGGGAAGCGAGCGCTCATTACCGGATCGTCTCAAGGGATCGGGTTCGCGCTTGCCAAGGGGCTTGCGGATGCCGGTGCGAAAATCGTCCTGAACGGGCGCGATGAGAGCAAGCTGGCGACGGCTGCGGAGAGCTTTGAGGCGGGTGCTGTCGAGACGCTGGCCTTTGACGTGACAGACCACGACGCGGTGCGCGCGGCCGTCGACAGCTATGAGGCCGAGCACGGGGCAATCGACATCCTCGTCAACAACGCCGGCATGCAGCACCGGACCGAGCTGCAGGACTTTCCCGCAGACGCCTTCGAGCGCCTGCTGCAAACCAACATCGCCAGCGTCTTTCACGTGGGGCAGGCGGTAGCGCGACACATGATCGGGCGCGGCGCGGGCAAGATCATCAACATCGCCAGCGTCCAGACAGCGCTCGCACGGCCTGGTATTGCGCCCTACACGGCGACCAAGGGCGCAGTTGCGAACCTGACGAAGGGGATGGCTACCGATTGGGCGAAATATGGGCTGCAATGCAACGCAATCGCACCGGGCTATTTTGATACGCCGCTGAATGCTGCGCTGGTCTCTGACCCTGAATTCTCGGCGTGGTTGGAAAAGCGGACGCCCGCAGGCCGCTGGGGGCAGGTGGACGAGCTCGTCGGTGCATGCATTTTCCTTTCCTCGGCGGCGTCTTCTTTCGTGAACGGTCACACGCTCTTCGTGGACGGCGGGATCACGGCGTCGCTATGACCGATCTCGTCGTGATCATGGGCGTCTCTGGCTGCGGAAAATCCTCCGTCGGGAAGATGTTGGGCCGCGAGTTTGGCTTTAAGTTCATCGATTGGGATGACCTGCATCCGTCGAGCAACGTGGCGAAGATGAGCCGGGGCGTTCCGCTTGATGATGCGGATCGCGCGCCTTGGTTGGCCTCTGTCGGGAACGTGTTGGCCGGTGCGAAAGAAAGAACTGCCATCGCGTGTTCGGCATTGAAGAGGTCTTACCGTGACATCGTGCGCGCGCAGGCGGGCAATGCGGTTTTCCTTCATCTGCACGCCTCGCAGGCTGTGCTGGCAAAGCGCGTGAACGCCCGCAAAGGTCACTTCATGCCGCCATCCCTCTTGGACAGTCAGTCCGACGCCCTCGAGATGCTCGAAGAGGACGAAGCCGGGATCATGGTGAACATTGATCAGCCGATCGACGCGGTCTTCGCCGAGACGATGACGTATTTCAGGGAGACCGCACGATGACGATGAACATCGGGCTCATCGGGGCAGGCGCCATGGGCGGCGCCATAGGGGAGCGTTTCCTGGCGACGGGCAATAGGCTCACGGTTTTCGACCTCGATACTGCGAAAGTCGACGCGCTGGTCAGTAAAGGCGCCTCGAGCGCCCCATCCGCGGCCGAGGTTGGCGTGGAATGCGAG
>JBCBFV010000288.1:0-2619 GCA_038527425.1 Pseudomonadota bacterium | reverse complement strand
AGCCGCGCCGCACCTTCGCGCAGATCGCGCGTCACGCCCGGTTGATCATCCACCAGCGCGAGTTTCTTGCCGACGAGGCGGTTAAAGAGTGTGGATTTGCCCACATTTGGGCGCCCAACGAGGGCGACGGAGAAAGTCATGACGACCTGCCAGTTTCGAAGAAGCCCGCCCTATAGTCCCAAAATTCGTCAGCGGAAAGAAACTCGCGCTGGTGGATGACCAGCCGGGCGTGACGCGCGATCTGCGCGAAGGTGCGGCGCGGCTGGGTGATCTGCGTTTTACTGTGATTGATACCGCGGGTCTTGAAGATGCCACCGACGAAAGCCTGCCTGCACGGATGCGTCGTCTGACAGAACGCGCGGTCGATATGGCCGATATCTGCGTCTTTATCCTCGATGCGCGGGCAGGCGTGACCGCGGCCGACGAGCTTTTTGCCGATATCCTGCGCAAACGCTCCAAGCACGTGTTGCTGGCGGCCAACAAGGCAGAGGGCTCTGCAGCGGATGCCGGTATTATGGAGGCCTATGGCCTTGGGCTCGGCGACCCGATCCCGATTTCGGCCGAGCACGGTGAAGGCATGGCGGACCTCGCCGCCGCCCTTATCCCTTTCGAGGAAGAGTTCGCGGCGCGCGCAGAAGAGGCGGTGACAGACGTCGATATAGACGCAGATGAAGAGGACACCGGGCCAAAGCGTCCGCTGCAGGTGGCGGTCGTCGGGCGGCCGAACGCTGGCAAGTCCACTCTGATCAACCAGCTGCTTGGTGAGGACCGTTTGCTGACAGGGCCCGAGGCGGGCATCACGCGCGATGCGATCTCGGTCACGATGGACTGGGACGGGCAGCCCATCCGCCTCTTTGACACGGCGGGCATGCGCAAGCGCGCCAAAGTTCAGGAAAAGCTCGAAAAGCTCTCCGTTTCGGACGGGCTTCGGGCTGTGAAGTTTGCGGAAGTCGTCGTGGTCCTGCTCGACGCGGCCATTCCGTTCGAACAGCAGGACCTCCGAATCGCGGACCTTGCCGAGCGTGAGGGCCGCGCCGTGATCGTGGCCGTGAACAAGTGGGATATCGAGCCCGAGAAGCAGGCCAAGCTTGCTGGCTTGAAGGAGGCGTTTGAGCGCCTTCTACCACAGCTTAAAGGCGCGCCGCTTGTGACCGTGTCGGCCAAGACGGGCCGCGGTATGGATCGCCTCAAGGCCTCGATCATCCGTGCCCATGAGGTCTGGAACCGCCGTGTGCCGACCGCCGCGCTTAACCGCTGGCTGGCGGATATGGTCGAGGCGCACCCGCCACCCGCACCCGCAGGCCGCCGCATCAAGCTGCGCTATGCCACACAGGCCAAAACGCGCCCGCCGGGGTTTGTCGTGATGTGCTCTGCACCGGACAAGCTTCCTGCGAGCTACACTCGGTATCTAGTGAACGGGTTGCGCGAAGACTTTGACATGCCGGGCACGCCGATCCGTCTGACGATGCGCGGGCAGGGGGATGCAAACCCCTACAAGAACAGAAAGAAGTCGACGCCGTCACGGCTAAGAAAACACCTTGGAAAGAAGCCTCACGGGGAGTGAGGCCAGCCCTTACTGCCGGTAGGCTCTGAGTGTCAGAAGCGCCATGAGTGCGGCGCACCCTGCGGCGAGGTATCCAACGTTCGGGATACTCAGCTCCCCAAAGTTCTTCACGGCGATGCCGATCAGCGCCCAGGTGACCGCGATACCGTATTCCGGGGCGCGCTGCGTCGTCAGCAGAACCAACGTGGCTAGCGCAGTCGCGCAGGGGATGAGGATCAGCGCCCAGCCGAGCTCCTCATAAAGGTAGAAGTTCCCGGCAAGCCAGACGGCAAGCGACACGAAAGATGCCGCCGACAGCCACCCGGCGTAGAGGCCAACTGGCGCGCGCAGCCAGATGCGGTTCTGCAAAGGGCTGAGATATAGCGCGGCGAGCGCTGTCAAAAGCATCAACCAGATCGTCACCGTGGCCCAAGTCACGCTGGCGTTTGCGATAAAGAGCCATGCCGTGCCGATCGCCAGGGAAGGGATGAGCACGAGGCGCGCGCGGTGCCACGCGGGATCGTCAGCATGGCGAAGGGCGCCATAGAGCCCGGAAATCACGAGCCCGAGGTAGATGATCCCCCAAATCGAGAAGGCATAACCCGCCGGAATGATCGGGGCATTGTCTTGCGGGATCGGGAGCATATCGCTGGCGAACCCCGTGAAGGGATCCGCGACGAACGGCGCGCCGGCAAAGGTGACCGCGAGGATCGCGGTCAACCACGCGGCGATCTTCATGCGAGCACGCCTTCAGCGGTGATCTGCGTCTTGCCGCCGAGGTAGGGGGCAAGGACCGCTGGCAAGGTCACAGAGCCATCTGCCTGCTGCCCGTTCTCGAGCACCGCAATCAGGCAGCGCCCCACCGCAACGCCGGAGCCGTTCAGGGTGTGAACAAACTCAGGCTTGCCACCGCCCGCAGGCTTGAAGCGCGCGTTCATGCGGCGCGCCTGGAAGTCACCGGTCGTCGAGACCGAGGAGATCTCCCGATAGGTGTTCTGACCGGGCAGCCACGCCTCGATGTCGTAGGTGCGACGCGCGCCAAAGCCCATGTCCCCGGCGCAGAGAACGACCGTGCG
>JBCBFV010000287.1:0-2632 GCA_038527425.1 Pseudomonadota bacterium | reverse complement strand
GGTTTCTCCCCAGGTTTATGTGCCTCTATCGCGAGGCATGGAATGATTGGCCGAGCGCGGCAGGTGCGCCAAGGGCGCGTGCGCGGCCAGCAGAGATCAGCACGAGCACGAGGATCGTGATGAGGTATGGGCTCATGGACAAGTATTCGACCGGGATTGCAATGCCCGCGGCCTGCAGATTGAGCTGTAGGACGGTGACGCCGCCAAAAAGATAGGCGCCGATCAACACACGGCCTGCACGCCAGGCGCCGAATACAACGATAGCGAGAGCAATCCAGCCCGCGCCCGCGGTCATACCATCCACCCATTGTGGCACCCGCACCATCGAGATGTAGGCCCCGCCGACGCCCGCGCAGGCGCCGCCGAAGGCGATGGCGCCCATGCGGATCAGCTTGACTTTGTAGCCTAGTGCGTGGGCGGCTTCGGCATTCTCGCCGCAGCTGCGCAGGATCAGGCCCGCGCGGGTGTATTTCAGAAAGGCCCAGACCGCGACGACGAGCGCTAGGCTCAGGTAAACGATGGCGTCATGGTTGAAGAGGATTGTGCCCAGCACCGGGATATCGGTCAGCGGGCCCATGTCGATCTTGGAAGTGAGCGGCGGTTTCACGCCCTGGTAGCCCTGCCCCATAAGGCTCGAAAGGCCGAGCCCAAAGAGCGTGAGCGCCAGGCCCGTGGCGACCTGATTGGACAGGAAGTAGAGCGTGATCGCGGCGAAGATGAGCGAAAGCGCTGCGCCGCCTACTGCCGCGAAAATAAAGCCCAACGTGGGCGAACCCGTCTCCACGGCGACGATAAAGCCGCAGATCGCGCCGGTGATCATCATCCCCTCAACGCCGAGGTTCAGGACGCCAGATTTCTCCACAACCAGCTCGCCGATGGCGGCCAGCAGAATGGGCGTGGAGGCGATCATTAGGGCTGTGACCAGCAGGACGGGGTTGATGCCAAAGAAATCCATCAGTGGCCCCTCGTCTTGGCGTTCGTGTCGAAGGCCCGGCGCGCAAGCGCCATGCCCGACCTCCCCCCCGGGAGGGCATATTGCGGTATCGCAAGTCGCTTAGCCCCCGCACAGTTGGGACCGGCGCATGCCAGAAGATCTTCCGGTGCCCTCCCGAGGTCGGGCCTGTCGTTTACGCGCCTCATCATGCTGCCACCCTCTTTCGCCGCACGCGGAACTGCGTGAGCAGGTCAAACGCCAGAAGGAAGAAAAGAAGCATGCCTTGGAAGGCCTGGATCGCCGCACCCGGCAGCCCGATCCCGGCTTGTGCTGCGTCGCCACCGATGTAGGTCAGCCCGATGAGCAGGCCTGCAAAGAGGATGCCAATGGGATTGAGCCGCCCAAGGAAGGCCACGATGATCGCGGTGAAACCGTAACCCACATTGAAGCTGTCAGTGATCTGCCCTGAGGGGCCGGTAACCTCGAAAAGCCCGGCAAGACCTGCCAGCGCCCCCGAGATGCCAAGACAGAAGAACACCATGCGCTGCGGGTTTACACCCGAGAATGCCGCTGCTTTGGGCGCGACGCCCATGATGCGGATGTCAAAACCGATGCGGTGGCGTGACAGCAGGATCGCGGCCAGAAGGACGGCGATCGTGGCCGCGACCACACCGTAGTGGATGCCGGTGCCAGCGATGATCTCGGTGTTCGACGATGACGACCACTGTGCCAGATTTCGTGAGCCCGGAAAGCCTTGGCCATCAGGATTGCGAAGGGCTCCGAAAGCCATTTTGGCCAGGAATTGCTCGGCCACATAGACGAGCAGGAGCGACACGAGGATCTCGTTCGTATTGAACTTCGTCTTCAAAATCGCCGGGATCATCGCCCAGACGAAGCCGCCGATGGCGCCGAAGATCACCATGAGCGGGAAAATCCATCGCGTCTCGGCCGGATAAAGGGCAAGGCCCACAGCGGCGCCGAAGATGGCGCCCATGATGTACTGGCCCTCTGCCCCGATATTCCAGATACCCGCCCGAAATCCGAGGCTTAAGCCGATCGCGATCAGGATCAGCGGTCCCGCTTTGATCAGAAGCTGACCGCGGTAGTAGAAGGCGAACTCACCAAAAATCGGGTCCCAGAAAATCAGCTTGAGCGATTGGAACGGGTCCTTGCCCAAAGCCGCGAACATCAAGCCGCCCGCGATCATCGTGGCCACCACCGCGAGGAGCGGTGTCAGGTAGCCCCAGAAGGCCGACGGGTTCGGGCGTTTCTCAAGCGCAATCATGCCGCTTCCTCGCCGTGTACGCCGCCAAGCATCAGCCCGACCTCTTCCATATCAAGCTCCGCCATGGGGCGCGCGGGGCTCAGCCGCCCCTCGTTTAAGGCCGCAAAACGATCTGCGATCTCAAAGAGTTCGTCGAGGTCTTGCGAGATCACAAGGATGGCGACGCCTTCGCCCGCCAGCTCGATCAGTTTCTGGCGGATCGAGGCCGCCGCCGCCGCGTCCACGCCCCATGTGGGCTGGTTGATGACGAGCGCTGCAGGTCGCTGCAACATCTCGCGTCCCATCACGAACTTCTGCAGGTTGCCGCCCGACAAAGCTTGCGCAGCGACCTCTGGACCCGGGGTGCGGACATCGAAGTTCGCAATGACCTTCTCCGTGAAGGCCCGGACCTTGCGCCAGGAGATAAATCCGCG
>JBCBFV010000286.1:0-2749 GCA_038527425.1 Pseudomonadota bacterium | reverse complement strand
AGTCCGTGCTCGTGCTGCTGATCACGGGCCTCGTTGCCTTTTCGATGTTCACCTTCGTCGGTGACCCGATCGACAACATGCTGGGCCAAGAACGCACGCAGGCCGACATCGACCGCCTGCGCGAGCAGCTAGGCCTCGATCAGCCCTTTGTCGTGCAATACTATCGCTTTCTGGAGCAGGCCGTGCAGGGCAACTTTGGCATCTCCTACCGCCAGGGCCGCCCCGTGGGGGAGATCCTCCTCGAACGTGCGCCGGCGACGCTTGAGCTTGCCCTCGTGTCGGGCATCTTCGCCATTCTCGCGGGCATCGCGCTGGGCGTTTTCACCGCCATCCGGCGGGACGGGATCGCGGCCAATGTCATCATGTCCGTGTCTCTTATCGGCGTGTCGCTGCCCACGTTCCTCATCGGTATTCTCCTGATCTACCTCTTCTCGGTGGAGCTCGGCTGGCTTCCGAGTTTTGGTCGCGGTGATGTCGTCGATGTGGGCGGCTGGTCGACTGGGTTCCTTACGGCCTCTGGCCTGAAGGCGCTCATCTTGCCGTCGATTACGCTGGGCCTTTATCAGATGACGCTGATCATGCGCCTTGTGCGCTCCGAGATGCTGGAGGTGCTGCGGCAGGACTATATCCGCTTTGCCCGCGCACGGGGCCTGTCGAGCCGCGTGATCAATTTCCGCCATGCGCTGAAGAACACCATGGTTCCGGTGATTACGGTCATTGGCCTCCAGCTTGGCTCTATCATCGCCTTCGCGATCATCACGGAGACTGTCTTCCAGTGGCCGGGGGTGGGGCTTCTATTCATCAACGCGATCCAGTTCGTCGATATCCCGGTGATGGCCGCGTATCTCATGCTGATTTCGGTGATGTTTGTGGCGATCAACCTGATCGTGGACATCCTTTATGCCTTCATTGACCCGCGTCTGAGGGTGGCGGCATGAAGCGGTTCCTCGATTCCGATCTGTTCTATTCGTTCCGCACCTCGCCGGTCGCGGTCGTTTCTTTCATCGTCGCAGCTCTTCTCGTGCTCTCGGCGGTGTTTGCGCCCTTCGTGGCGCCCACAAACCCGTTTGATCCGGCGTCGCTAAACCTGATGAACGGTTTCACCGCGCCCATGGCGCCCAACGATTTTACTGGTGAGTCCTTCTTCATGGGCACCGATGATCAAGGCCGCGATGTGTTTTCAACCATCCTTTACGGCATGCGCATCTCGCTCTTCGTGGGCTTTGCGGCGGTGCTCTTTGCAATGGTGCTGGGGATCTTTCTCGGGCTTCTCAGCGGCTATGTCGGTGGTTGGACAGAGACGATCATCATGCGCGCCGCTGACGTGCAGCTGACCTTCCCGTCGATCCTTGTGGCGATGTTGATCTTTGGTGTGGCCAAGGGGATCACTCCGGTCGAATACCGCGATCAAATGGCGATCTGGGTGCTGATCCTGGCCATTGGTTTGTCAGACTGGGTTCAGTTCGCGCGCGTTGTGCGTGGCGCGACGCTGGTGGAGAAGTCGAAGGATTACGTGGCAGCGGCGCGCCTGATCGGGCGTTCGCCGCTCACGATCATGCTGCGCCACATTATGCCCAACGTGCTGTCGCCCGTGCTCGTGATCGCCACGATCTCGCTGGCGCTGGCGATTATTGCCGAGGCAACGCTCAGCTTCCTTGGAGTTGGCGCGCCACCTACGCAGCCGTCGCTCGGGACGCTGATCCGCATCGGGCAGGGGTTCCTCTTCTCCGGAGAGTGGTGGATTTTGCTCTTCCCGGCGGTGACACTTCTCATGCTCGCGCTGTCGGTGAACTTGCTCGGGGACTGGCTCCGCGATGCGCTGAACCCGAGGCTGAAATGATGCTGGCCGCTTCGCACCCTCGCGCGACTGCGCCATGCCCGACCTCCCCCCCGGGAGGGCATACCGCGATATTGCAAGCAGAACTAAGATCGCCCATCGGGGACCGTCGTGCGCAAAAGGCCCGACAGATGCCCCCGCGAGGTCGGGCACGGCGCAGTCGCGCCTTACCAGGAGCGTGGAATGTCTGAGCCCGTCCTTTCCATCCGAAACGTGACCGTGGACATCCCCACGCGGCACGGTCTCTTCCAACCGGTCCGCAATGTCTCCTACGACATCAGGCCGGGCGAAATCCGCGGCGTTGTGGGCGAATCCGGGGCCGGTAAGTCCATGACGGGCAACGCCGTGATCGGGCTTCTCGACCCGCCAGCGCGGATCTCGGAAGGCGAGGTTTGGCTGAATGGGCGCCGTATCGACGGCCTCGACGCCGAAGAGAAACGCGCGATCCGCGGCAAAGAGATCGCGATGATCTTCCAGGACCCGCTGACCTCCCTCAACCCGCTTTTCACCGTGGGTGAGCAGCTGGTGGAGACGATCCAGCTCCACCTCGGTCTCTCCGCAACAGACGCCAAGCAACGCGCGATCGAGCTTCTGGACCGGGTCCGCATCCCCAACCCCGAAGATCGTTTCGACCAGTACCCGCACCAATTCTCGGGCGGCATGCGCCAGCGCGTGGTGATCGCTCTCGCGCTCTGCTCCGAGCCCTCGGTCATCGTCGCGGACGAACCCACCACAGCGCTCGATGTCTCCATCCAGGCGCAGGTGCTCGACCTCATCAAGGAGCTCGCCCGCGAACGTCAGGTGGGCGTCATCCTTGTGACCCACGATATGGGCGTCATCGCTGACACCACCGACCAGGTGACGGTGATGTATTCCGGTGAAGTGGTGGAGCAGGGCACGACCGAGCAAATT
>JBCBFV010000285.1:0-2791 GCA_038527425.1 Pseudomonadota bacterium | reverse complement strand
TGCCGCGGTCTTCGCATACGGCCGCTTCATCATGGCCGTCATCAACTTCCTCATCATCGCGTGGGTGGTGTTCCTCCTCGTGAAGGGCGTGAACCGCGCCAAAGCAAAAGAAGAGGAGGCTGCGCCTGAACCCGAAGAGCCCAAGGGCCCGACGCAGGAAGAGCTGCTGATGGAAATCCGTGACGCGCTGAAGAAGTAAGTCGGACGAAAAATCAAAAAGAGGCCCGGCGGATGCGTTCCGCCGGGCCTTTTTCATGCGCGGTCTGCAAAAGAAAAACCCCGCTGCGGGTCCGCAACGGGGCATCGTTCTTTTAGGTTCGAAGTCGCTGCTTAGAGCAGCCCCTCGCGCTGGGCCTTCTTGCGTGCCAGTTTACGGGCACGGCGGATCGCCTCGGCCTTTTCACGGGCCTTCTTCTCGCTGGGCTTCTCGAAATGCTGCTTGAGCTTCATCTCACGGAAGACGCCCTCACGCTGCAGTTTCTTCTTCAGGGCACGAAGCGCCTGATCGACGTTGTTGTCGCGAACACTAACCTGCATGTGGTTTTCACCACCTTTCTAATCTGGTTGCAGTTAAGCAGGAGGTGGCGAGATAACAGCGAATGACTATGTTGTCCAGCAACGATAGCAGGAGTGCGCCATGAGCGATCCGAAGACCCAATTGTTGGAAGCGGCCCTTGATCACGTGGTGTTTGATGGCTGGTCCGAGACGACCTTTAAGGCCGCAATTGAAGACAGTGGCGTGGACCCGGCGATTGCGCGCGGCGTGTGCCCGCGGGGGGCTGTGGACCTTGCTGTGGCGTTCCACAAGGCCGGTGATGCGGCGATGGTTGGGGCAATCCAAGGCCTTGATATGTCGGAGCTTCGCTATTCCGAGAAGGTCGCGCGCCTCGTGCGTCTGCGTTTTGAGGTGATCCCCGACAAGGAGGCTGTGCGCCGTGGCGCGACACTTTTCTCTCTGCCGCAGTACGGGGCCGAGGGGTCAAAGCTCATTTGGAGCACGGCAGATGAGATCTGGAATGCGCTGGGCGACACGTCGGATGATCTGAACTGGTATTCGAAGCGGGCGATTCTGTCGGGCGTGTATTACTCCACGCTGCTCTATTGGCTGGGCGATGACAGTCTCGATGGACAGGCGACCTGGGAATTCCTCGACCGCCGGATCGACGATGTGATGCTGATCGAGAAGGTGAAGGGAAAGGTGAACGCCAACCCGCTCCTCAAGCCCTTCATGGCCGGGCCAAACATGCTGGCCTCCATGATCAAGGCGCCGAAATCTGCGGACTTGCCGGGCGGCTAAAGCGCCAAAGACGCGACCGCTGCGGTGTGGAACGCCGCAATCCCGAGGTTCCAGCGGATGGCCACATTGTGCGTGCCCACCATCACGCCGGTCAGACAATTGTAGAAGATCTGCAAAGCCAAGAGGCACACTATCGCGCCAGTCACCGGCGCCCCAATTGCAAGCCCTGCGAGGAGGACGGCGCTCCCCACCCCGATGGCGAGATACAGTGCTGTCATGATGCGGCGCGAGTCCTGATCTGGCCCGTAGAGAGCCTCCATTGCCGGCGCTTGGCGCAGGAGCCCGGAGCAGACCGGGATCAGCACGGCGATGTTAATCACGAGGGCAGCAGCGAGCATTCTGTTTCCTTCCCATTCCCTGCTTGGTACGCCTGAGCGAAGACAAGGGATGACTTTTCATGGCTGACACGATGCGCGCGATCGAAATCTCGGAACCCGGTGGCCCCGAGGTCTTGAAGGAAGTGACCCGGCCGCGCCCCACGGCGGGCCATGGGCAGGTGATCATCCGCGTGGCCTATGCTGGTGTGAACCGTCCGGATGCGCTCCAGCGCGCTGGCTCCTATGCACCGCCTCCGACGGCGAGCGATCTGCCTGGGCTCGAAGCTGCCGGTGAGGTGGTTGAGGTCGGCCCCGGCGCCGAGGGCGTGCAGGTTGGGGACCATGTTTGTGCGCTTCTCCCCGGCGGGGGCTATGCCGAATACGTAGCAACGCCTGCGGCGCATTGCCTGCCTGTGCCCAAAGGGATGGGCCTGAAAGAGGCTGCCTGCCTGCCCGAGACGTTTTTTACCGTGTGGTCCAATGTTTTCATGCGCGGTGGCCTCGAAGCGGGGGAGAGGTTCCTTGTTCACGGAGGCTCCAGCGGGATCGGCACGACGGCGATCCAGCTGGCCAGCCACTTCGGTGCCCGCGTTTTCACAACCGCTGGCAATGCCGACAAATGCGCGGCTTGCGTGGCACTCGGCGCTGAGCGCGCAATGAACTACCGCGAGGAAGATTTCGTGGATGTCGCCAAGGCCGAAGGGGGCATGAACCTCATCCTCGATATGGTTGGCGGGCCTTACATGGCGCGGAATCTGCGGGCATTGGCCACGGAAGGGCGTCTCGTTCAGATCGCGTTCCTGCAAGGCCCCAAGGCCGAGATCAACTTTGCGCCGCTGATGATGAAACGTCAGACGATCACAGGCTCCACTCTGCGTCCGCAGTCCGACCTCGCGAAGGCGCGCATTGCAGCGGAGCTGCGTAAGCACGTCTGGCCGTTGCTTTCGGCGGGCAAAATTGGCCCCGTCATGGACAGCGAGTTTCCCTTGGCAGATGCCGCCAAAGCCCATGCCCATATGGAGGCCTCCGGCCACATCGGGAAGATCGTGCTGAAGGTCAGTTAAGGCTGACAACACCTTTCGACGGCACCAATCGCTCCTAGCACAATCCAGCGGATTGGCAGGGATGCATCTGCAATGACAGATAATGAGGCGACTTTGTGGAAGACCTGCGCTCA